>JAGMDA010000746.1 GCA_023128935.1 Candidatus Eiseniibacteriota bacterium
CCCCCGAACCCCGGAAATGCCGGACCGGCAACCCTCCTCCTGCTCGGTGAACCGAACCCCGCCATAACGGATCTGCGCTTGTCCTTCCAGCTCGATCGCACCGGGGATGTTTCAGTGGAGATATACAACTGTGCCGGACGACGCGTGGCAGATCTGTGCTCAGACCACCGGGCCCCGGGGAAGCATTGCCTCGTCTGGCATGGGAGGAATGATCGCGGTCAGCCAGTAGCTGCGGGGACCTATTGGGCGCTCCTGCGTACGCCTTGGGGTCGGTCCAGCCGCGAGATCGTCTGGCTGAGGTAGAACCCCCGCTCGGGCATATACCTGAAAGCGGCGGAACGGCTCTCGGCCATCCCGCCGCTTGTTCATCCAAATAGGATCACGTGGCGCTAAATCTCACTTCACCGTCTTACACCGTGTCCCTTCGGCAAGGCTGCATGACTTCCGCCCCCCTTACACCGCGCCTTGATCCAGCATCGCATCGGCGATCTTGAGGAAGCCAGCAACGTTGGCACCATTGACATAGTTGCCAGGCGTACCGAATTCCTTGGCCGTCTCGTAGCAAGCCTTGTGGATGCTCTTCATGATCCCCTGCAGACGCTGATCGACCTCTTCACGCGTCCAGCTCAGCCGCAGGCTGTTCTGGCTCATTTCCAGACCGGAGGTAGCCACGCCACCAGCGTTGGCCGCCTTACCCGGACCGTAGAGAATACGCTTGTCGAGGAACAGCTTGACGCCCTCAGGCGTCGTCGGCATGTTCGCACCCTCTGAGACGACATAGACGCCGTTCTTTATCAGGTTCTGGGCGTCCTTCTCGTTGATCTCGTTCTGCGTGGCGCTCGGGAATGCACAATCAGCCTTGTGGTTCCAGAGTGGGTTGTAATCGAGCTTCGGATCGGCCGGCGTATAGACCGCACTGGAGAATTTCTCGCCGTACTCCTTGATACGCCCGCGGCGTACGTTTTTCAGCTCCATGACATAGGCCAGCTTATCGCGATCGATGCCGGCCTCATCGTAGATGTACCCACTCGAATCGGAAACCGTAACCGGCTTGCCACCGAGATCGATGATCTTCTCGCACGCGAACTGGGCCACATTACCGCTGCCCGAAACAAGGCAGGTCTTGCCTTCCATTGTCTCGTTGCGGGTGGCGAGCATCTCTGCCGCAAAGTAGGTCGCTCCGTAGCCGGTTGCTTCCGGGCGGATGAGACTGCCGCCCCAATTGAGACCCTTGCCGGTAAGGACGCCGACGAACTCGTTGCGCAAACGCTTGTACTGACCGAATAGGAAGCCGATCTCACGGCCGCCCACACCGATGTCACCTGCCGGGACGTCCGTGTTGGCGCCAATGTGGCGGAACAGCTCATTCATGAAGCTCTGACAAAAATGCATCACCTCGGTATCGCTCTTGCCCTTGGGATCAAAATCCGAACCACCCTTGCCACCACCCATCGGAAGCGTGGTGAGGCTGTTCTTGAAAACCTGCTCAAAGGCCAGGAACTTCAGGATGCCGAGATTGACACTCGGGTGAAAACGCAGACCACCCTTGTACGGACCGATGGCGCTGTTCATTTCGATGCGGAAACCGCGATTGACCTGGATCTCGCCCGCGTCGTCCACCCAGGGCACTCTGAACAGAATCACCCGTTCGGGTTCGCAGATGCGTTCGAGAATCTTGGCCTTGCGGTACTCCGGGCGCTTTTCCAGCACAGGCCAGAGTGATTCGACAACCTCATCGACCGCTTGGTGGAATTCCTTCTCCGCCGGATTCTTGGCGATTATCCCTTCCATAAACTCGGCTGCGGAACTGGACATTGCGTTTTCCTCCTGCCCTGATTTGTTTTTGGCTGACTTGTTTATAACTGTTCCGCCTGAAAGTGAATCAGGAATCTGCAATCAGAGGCTACATACGGTAGCAGGCAGGAAACCCAAGCCGCAAGTGGGTTCTGAGGTAGGCAAGCGGGGTAGTAGGACAATTTGCAGGCAGGCGCGCAGATTGTGGAATGCGGACAGGGGCGGATCCGGCAACTACCGCGATTGCACATAGTTGCGCCGCTCAGCCGCAAATTTCCTCCCACAACCAACTCAGCAGCGCTCCTACAGGGTGATGGCGATCATCTCCGCTCCTGTGGATGTGCCCCCCCGCGTACCTGCCGGCGAGACATCGGGCGCGGTACCGGGCGAGGCATCGGCCGCGGTACCAGGCGCGGCATCGGGCGCGGTACCGGCCGAGACGTCAGACACATCACCAAGCAAACCGTGGGGCCTTCCTCCGGCCGGCGGCCCAACGCTTGGCGTGAGGGAAACCTCGCGCAGCGCCGCTGGAAGGAGGCAGCTCGTGCCTGGCTTCAGTTCCACGGAGACCCCAGGGCTTTCGACGGTCACGGTGCCAGAGTCAACAAAGAGAATCCGGAAGCTGCGGCCATCGTTCTCGCACCGTAGTGGCTCCTGCAAGATCCACCTCTCCACAGTGAAATCCGGGCAGCTGCAGATTCCCCAGCTCGTATAGCCGCCCGCCTGCCGGATATCGTGACGAGGTATCTTCTGCGCACTCCGGTCGCTCCAGTTGATGACCTTCAGGGCTTGATCAACATGGAGCTCTCTCGGTTTGCCGCCAGGCCCCACACGTCCCCAGTCGTAGATCCGATAGGTCGTATCCGAGTTCTGCTGGATTTCAAGCAAGAAGCATCCCGCATCGATCGCATGAACCTGTCCCCCGGGCACAAAGACGGCATCGCGCGCTTCTAGTTCGATGGCGTTGAGCACCCTCTCCAGTGCCCCTTCATGGATCGCGGTCTCAAAGGCAGCGCGCCCTACTCCCTCCGTCAATCCTGCAAAGACCCGCCCCGCAACCATCCCGCTCAAGGCAACCCACATCTCTGTCTTTGGCTCTCCCCCCACTAGGGCAGCGCTCTCACTGCTGGGATGAACCTGTACGCTCAGCGGTTGCTTGGCATCGATGATCTTGACAAGCAGCGGAAAGGGTCCCGGCCGGGCCTGCGTCCCAACGAGCCGAGCACCGAGGGTCTCCGCAAGTTCACGGAGACTCCTCCCCGCCTGGGACCCATTGTTGACGATGCTCGTTCCCTCCCGCCGGTCGGTGATCTCCCATGATTCGGCATAGATCCCAGAGGGCAGATCGCGTCCTAGCACAGTGCGGATGCGTTCTCCTCCCCAGACGTAGTCCTTATAGATGGGATCGAACGTCAATGGATAAACGTCTCTTGTCATCATGAACCCCATTATGGCTCCGGACAGGAGGACATTCATCATTTTCTGCTGGGAGGCGACCCTCTCCCGCCAGCGGGCCAGAGCGGACCAACGCGCCCATTCGCTCCTGCTCAATGTGATGAGCGGCCACCGGAGCGCTTGGACACCTATTCATGAACCGCAATGCGCAGGGAACCACGGCGTTCGATGGAATGCCGAGAAATTGCCTAGTGGCGTCTATTTCCTCCGCTTGGACGTCGGCGGCCGCCTCATTGCCACACACAAGATTCTTCTGGC
>JAGMDA010000747.1 GCA_023128935.1 Candidatus Eiseniibacteriota bacterium
TATCCTCGTCCTGGTGATCTGGGTGGCCGCGGAAGATCTGTTCGCTCCCTTGATGTTTGGGAATCCAACAGGCTTTGATCCCAACTCCTTCGGCCTGGCGGGAGGAGCGCTCTGGGGGGTGATCGCTGTACGCCTTTTCGGGGCGAGTGTGGTGGTGCCCGTGATGGAGGAGGTCTTCTGGCGCAGCTTCCTGATGCGCTTCCTGATTGACACCAACTTCGAACGCGTGGCCCTCGGAACCTTCCGCCTCTTTTCCTTCGCCGTGGTGGCAGGTGCCTTCGGTTTTGAGCACCATCGCTGGGTGGTGGGGATCATCGCCGGTCTCATCTATGGTGGACTGTTAGTCTGGCGACGAGATCTCTTTACGTGCATTCTGGCCCATGGCGTGACCAACCTCGGCCTCGGGATCTACGTGCTGAAGACTCAGCAATGGACGTTTTGGTAGAGTTGGTGTTGTGTGGGTAGGATGCGCGAATGGCCTCGCCATCCGTTCGTGGCTCCAAACATGTGCCAAGGCACGGTGAACCATGTCCAGAAATTCCCGCTCGAAGCGGCCGCGAGTTCTGGTGCTCGATGAAGAGATTCCCCTCCCACCCAATACCGGGAAGCGGATCCGCACGCTCAATCTTCTCAGTCGTCTGTCCAGGGATTTCGAGATCGACCTCCTTGTCCATGCAAACGGCGTCACCAAAAGCAAGGTGGTGGAACTTGCCGAGCGTGGTCTACAGGTTGAGGTCGCCCCTAGCAGGATCCCTGCCAAGGCGGGCATCGCCTTCTTGATGCGGCTGGCGGGGAACCTGCCATCCCGATGGCCCTATTCTGTCGACAGCCACTATCAGGCACAGTATCAACGGCGGCTCGGGGAGCTGCTCAGCGGCCGCCACTACGACCTGATTCACGTCGAGTGGACACCCTACGCTCGCTACGTTCTCTCCATGGATCTTCCTTGGGTGGTATCCGCCCACAATGTGGAATCCCAGATATGGGCGAGGATGAGCGATCGAGACTCATTCCCGCCCAGGCGTCTCTTCATTCGATCCCAGGCCCGCAAGATGTATCAATTCGAGCGTCAGGTCTTCGCCCGCGCGCGCTGGGCTACAGCCGTCAGTCATGAAGATGCTGCCACCTTGCAACGCTCTGGGTGCCCCCGGGTTCATGTCGTACCCAATGGAGTGGATACGGACTACTTCCGAAATGATGGATCTTGGCCGGAAGATCGCCACACGCTTGTCTTCACGGCTTCCATGGACTACAGGCCGAACCAAGATGCAATCATGCATTTCTTGAACGACATCTTCCCCCATCTGGCCACGCATGGGGACTACAGACTGCTTGCCGTCGGCCGCAACCCGCCGGCGGGACTGGGGAAAGCTGTCAAGCGCTGTCCACAGATCACCCTGACCGGAACTGTCGATGATGTTCGGCCCTACATCGCCCGTGGTGGGGTCTTTGTTGTCCCTCTTCGCATTGGCAGCGGAAGCCGCCTGAAAATCCTCGAAGCCTTGTCCATGCGCCGCGCGGTCGTCTCGACTACCGTTGGCGCCGAGGGCTTGGAGGTAGAGCACGGCAAGGACATCATCTTGGCTGATGAACCGGAGGGCTTTGCCCGGGCCGTAGCTGAACTTGCCGAAGACGCCAGCCGGCGCGAGGCCATGGGAACCGCTGGCCGAGAGCTAGTTGAGAAACGCTATTCATGGGATGAGATTGCCAGACTGCAGGGCGAGCTGTGGCAGGATGCCATAGAGGCTACTCGCCGGTAGGCGCATGCCCTGACACCGCAGAACGAAACCGCCGGAATTCCAGAAGGCCGCGCCAGAAGCCGAGTGCCAGCCCAAGATGGATGAGCAGGAAGGCAAGTGCGATGCGCGCCGCACCTGCAGTAAACCCAGCCAGCCGCATACTCTCCCCCCCGGCCATCAGAATCCAGCATGCCATGGGTATCGCTGCAACCCACCCGGCAGCCTCGACACCTGATATTGCCAGGACAACAAGCACAATCAGGGGGAATACGGCCAGGGGAATCAGCGGCCATGGAATGACCTCCGGGTGCTTGGCCATCAGCCGGGCGCGGCCCCGGCCATAGCGGATC
>JAGMDA010000748.1 GCA_023128935.1 Candidatus Eiseniibacteriota bacterium
ATCAGCCCGCGGTGGGGTTCGACCCAGGTGAAGTAGAACCGGAGCCATTCGTCCCACAGTGCCAGCTTGCGGGTCTTCTGCCCACCCCCCACGACTGACAGGGGTGAGAAGGTCTTCACGAAGTCAGCCTGCTCGAGAGCCTGAAGGTAGCTGGACAAGCCGCCTCCTGAAGCCATGCCCAGACGATCGGCGAGTTCCTCCCGCGAACAGCTCTTTCCCGCCAGAATCCTGATGATTCTTTCATAGGTCCGCGTAACCTTGAACTGCTCCTTGAATACCGTCTCGAATTCGGTGAGGAAGAATCCGTGACGTTGGAAACAGAGGCGATCGAGGTTCGCAGCCAGTGACTTCCGGGGATCGATCTGCTCGAGGTACTTCGGAATTCCGCCGAAGACCATCAAGAACTTGGCGATCTCACGGTCGGACCGCAGATTTCGAAAGAACCGCTTGGCCTCCGAGGCCGGGAGCGGCGCGAGCTTGATCTCGAGGGTCTTCCGGTTGTGCAACGCCTTCGAGTGAACGATGTGCCTGAGCATGAAAGCCGCGATCGAGCCACAGAGAACCACGGTCAAGCCCGGGTTGTGCTTCCAGTGGTTGTCCCAGAAATACTTGAGGAGCGCTACGATCTCGCTCCGCCCGGACGCCATCCACGGAAATTCGTCCAGCACCACCAGACGCCTACCTTTGCGTATGTGAAAGGTGAGTGCCTCGAAGGTCTCATGCCAGTTCCTGGCGGCACTCGGCGGTGCCCCGGCTTGCTCGGCAAGCTGTCGCAGGAAGTGATCGATCTGAACCTGCAGCCGCGCGTTTTGGAGGGCCTCGAAATACAAATCCCCCCGGCGGGTCTTGATCTGCTGCAGGAGAGTGCTCTTGCCGACCCTGCGGCGACCATACAGGATGACTAGTTCGGCCCGGCTGGAGCTAATCGCCTCCCGCAGTAAGGTCAACTCATGTTTGCGCCCGACGAACATGTCAACACCATAGATCGGCAAAGATCGCACGTCAATCAATCTTTGCCGATCTACGCCGAAATGGCATAGATCGGCAAGAATCAAACACGGCGCGATTCTTGCCGATCTAACCCTCCCGTGCGCTGGGGCACCTTTCCCATTCCTGTCGGTGCTCCGCTGCAGATCTCACCCGCCCTCTGCGGCTGTGACAGCAATGCGCCGCAGAGAGCGATTCACCGCCCTCAAATAAGCCTCCAGTGGACCTGCCGGCTTCTCGCCGTCATCCCCGAGGAGTTCCGCGTTCGCCGGCGGGTGAGGCGCAAGGGAGAATGGAAGATGGAGTGGGTCCCGATGCTCAAGGGCGTGGCCTACATGTTTCGGTATCGGGATGTGTCGATGAGTTCCAACTCTCGCTATCTCGACGCGCTGGCGGTGGTCAGCGATCCGAGCACGAAGGTGCGCGAGCTGGAGCAGATCACCAAGCGCAAGCAGGTGACCCCGAACCGGACCGCGCGGGCGTTCAATCCGCTCTCTGGGGACGACATCGAACTCTTCCAAGCGATGATGAGCGGTCAACACTGTGTTCGGGGGCTCAAGAACGGCGACGTGCGGCGAGAACTGGCTCGATCCCGTCACTTCCAGGGCATCCGTCACGACACCCGACGTCAGAGCGCGAAGGTCACTCGGATCCTGCAGAGGTTCCACGCCCATGGTTTGATTGCGAAGATCCCGCACTCGCGCAAGTGGCGGACAACACGCTTCGGCCGACGTGTCATGGCGACGGCCATCCAGGCCAGGCAACTCAACTTCCCACAGCTCTTAGCGCTTGCCGCGTGAGGACTTCTTGTGGAAACACGAGGATCTCATGAACGAAGATACTAGATGCATCAACTGTTTGAACACAAAGGCGCGGACGCCGATGTTCAGAGTATCCTGCTCTGCCAGCTCAAAGAGCAGATCCAGGTCGCACGGCGCGACTCGTGACCCACTGACCATCTTCGCCGCATCTCGCAAGGCATCAACCCGCCAAGGGTGGGTCCCATGCCAGCTCCTCGCATACAGGCCTGGATACTTCCGGCAGTCCCGAAGGGCATTCAATTCCTCGCGCGGCAACGTGCGC
>JAGMDA010000749.1 GCA_023128935.1 Candidatus Eiseniibacteriota bacterium
GATGGTGGCCAACTTCGCGCAGGAGGGTTTCGACTATTCCGGGACCGTGATCCCCGGACGCAGCGTTCTGGCTCGGTGGTTGGAGACCGGGGACACTCGCATCTATACCCCTGCTGCGCCTTCCGACTAAGTCTCGGCCCTCGCCTGCTTCTCATGCCCCGTGTCCGGTTGAGGAAGTTCTGTATCACGACTCACCCCAACTCGAATCGCCGCGGGATTGGCAGGCCGAAGCACAGATGATTGCAGATATGGTATCCAAGGCAGTAGCCTGAAGGGAGGCCCCAACCCTCGTGTTCGACAGATTCGTCCAACGCGCCAAGACACCCGGCTGTGTCTGCGACCGCGCACGTGGTGAGCAACGCCGAGTGCCGGTATTCCCAGCCCGTCCTCTGCTTGCGCTTTCTCTGAGTGCTGTGCTTCTTGCGACGCTCTTCGGGTGCTCTGCCTCTGCGGGAAGCGAACGAGCCATTGCACTCACAAATGAGAGCTGGACCGTCCAGATCGACCCTGAATCGCTGGAAGTGACAGCTCGGCCATCAGGCAAAGGCAGCGTCCAGATCTCCGCTCCGCAGGAGGGTCTCGGCCCGATAACGGGCCTGAAGCAGAGCGACCAGGAAGCGAGCTGGGAGTTTGAGCAACACAACCTCCGAGTATCGTTTCGGATCGATGGGGAGGTGGTGCACGCCCACTTCCTATCCACTCAAGCCGGCACGTTCACCTGGCCGGTCACCAGTGGTGACTCACCCGTACGAGCGTATGTGCTGCCCCTGTTCGAGGGCAGCTACGTCCCCGCTGATGACCCCGAGTGGCTGGACTTTCTCATCTCACGAGGTCCGGGCAATACCACTGAGAGTCTGTCGATGCCGTTCTGGGGCCTGGACTGCGAAGACTACACGCTTACCTACATCCTCACTAACCAGCTCAACAACGACCTAGTCTTCGAAGACCGCGGCGGCAAGCTCGCCATACGATTGGCTCACGAGTTCACGCAGAACCGGGAGAAGAAGGAATACGGACTGGTCATACGGCTGGGGAAACACTCACCGGTGGAACCGGCAAGGCAATACCGCAGCTGGTTGATCGAGCGGGGCGAGTTCGTGAGTCTGAGAGAGAAGAGCGAGCAGGTGCCCACCGTCGAGAAGCTGCTCGGCGCCCCGCACATTTACCTCTGGGGTGATGGGCTGATCAGCCGCTACGATGTGCTGGACTGGCGGCGCTTTACGAAGACGGTCGTCGATCAAGCGAAGTCGTCACGTCCCTCGCCTGGCAGACGGATCTGGGACCTAATGGACTCCGAAGCCCAAGAGGAGGTCGCCGAGGCCGCTTCGCTGGAGTACCCCTATCGCTACCTCAAGGACCAGATCGCGCGCGCGCTGTCCAATGTCCTCGCCAGTGGCGAATTCTACACGGAGGCCGCCTGGCGAGGCATGAAACTGCCAGCGGAGGCCCAGCAGCTCCTGAGCAAGGGCGTGCCGAATCTGAACGAGCCAGAGGTGTTGCGGCTGAACAGCTTGCTGCTCGAAGCGGCCTTCCCCGGCGAGTTCGTCGCGAGCGACCGATGGGGGAACGGTGTGTCTCTGAAGATGATCGAGAAGTTCGCTG
>JAGMDA010000075.1 GCA_023128935.1 Candidatus Eiseniibacteriota bacterium
GCTTCGCCCTTTCGATGCCATTCGCGCCCGCTATTCTTGTAGTTTCCGATAAGCTCTTTCTTCTTGGTGTCCACGGATATGACCGGTTGGGAGGCACGGATCTCCTTCGTCACGCGGACGTTGATGTGTTCAAACTGCGCATTACGATCGGGATGTTGCTTCCCCTCAATCGTCTTGCGGTTGCCCTGGAGGCTGTAACCCATCCCATGGAGAAGGATTCCCACCACACGGCTACTGGCCGAATATCCAAGCTTGGTCAATTCCCGGGACAACCGTCGCGTGCTCTTGCACGTCCAACGCAAAGGCGACATAGGGTCCCCGCGAGTCAAAGGCTCAACCAGACCCTCCAGCATTTCGGGCAGCTCGGGCTGATGGTCGACGGCCGATTTGCGTCCGCCGCCTGGCCTACGGACTCGTCCTTCCGGTAGAGTATCTCCCTCCTTGATTTCACGCAGACCCACAAGAATCGCGCGCCGCGAAATCCCCGTAGCGCGGGCCACCAAAGAAATGCCGCCGTATCCAATCGCGCTGGCTTCTGTAGCGGCCCAGACGCGGCGCGTATGCTCGTCCAAGCACGAGGCAAGCGCGCGGAACTTCCTGCGAATTGTGGCTTCTATCGTCATGCCGGAAGGATACAGATTTCCGGCCTAAGTTGCAATACTTATTTCGTCGCAGATCCTTATGCTGGAGCGCAACGAGGCCATCAAGAAGCAAGACTACGACCCCGCACTAAGGATCGCCAGGAAGCTCTGCCGGCTGATGCCCGACTCCCCCGAAGCGTGGGCCCTCAAGGAGTTCAACGAGATCATCGCGGGCAACCGGCGGGGAATCGATGGGCTCGAGGCAGCGCTGGCAAGCTTTCCCTACTCCATTGACCTGCTGTTTCGCTTGGCCGGGATCCGGGAGGCCATGGGACAGGAGTGGCAAGCCAAGAAACTCTACAGGCGCATTGTCGCTATCGATCCGCTTAGCTTTCAGGCGCTCAACTCGCTGAGATCCCTGCAGGACAAACCGCCGATCGAGGAGATCCTGCCCATGCCGGCCCTCGGAGACTATGTCCCACCCGATTCGGTGTTCGCATCACTTGAGCCAGGCACTGCGGCAGTCATCTTAGCGGACATTGAGCGGCGGATCGTCTTCGCCAATGGGGCAAACTTCGGGACCCACTACCTGCTCGTCAAGGTCCTCACCGATGCCGGTGTGAACCGCTTCGGCCGACAGATCCTGGAAAGCAGTCTGGGCATCAGCTCCTCCGACGTCAAGGAAGCGCGCACGATCAAGCCCGACGGCCGCCGGATCGAGGCAGAAGTGCAGGGCTTGGTCGTCGGCTTTCAATCACTTACTCCAGCCGACATGATCGAGTTGAGCTACACGGTTTCCTCGTTCAACCCGGGAGCCCTCGCGAAGGAGCTCTGGGACGATCACTTCTTCCAGTGGACCGAGCCGTGCCTTCTCTCCTGCTACGAACTCCTCGCTCCGCAGGAGGTGACGTTTGAGCACGTGGTGCACAATGCGGCCGACGCCGTGGACTACACAACGAGCCAGGTGGAGGATTTCGCCAGACACACCTGGAAGGCCGAGAACCTTCCGGCATTCTGGACCGAGGCGAACGCCCCTGGGGTCCGTGAGCGCGTGCCGTGGCTCGATCTTTCCACACTCGGCAACTGGCAGGAGATCAGCGAGTGGTACACCACTCTATCGAGATGGCCCGCCAAGCCAACATCACAGATCCGCGAGACGGCCGCCGAAGTCGCCACCGGCTCTGCCACCAAGCTCGATGAGGCCCAGCGGCTCTTCGAGTTCGTCCGCGACGAGATCGAGTATGACGACATCATATTCGGTCAGGGCGGAGTTGTACCCAGAAGGGCCAAGGGTGTGCTGGTCTCGCAGTACGGCGACTGCAAGGATCAGTGTTCGCTGCTGATCGCCCTGCTCGCTGCCCGGGGCATTCCGGCCTCCTTCGTGCTGACGCGGACGGGAAACGGCCGGATCGCGCACCTTCCCTCTCCGCGCTTCGTCCACTCAATCATTGCTGCGGAGATTGACGGGCGCTGCATTTACATGGACCCCACGCGCGAGTTCCTGCCCTTTGACGCCGACTACCTTCCGCCCGAGGAAACCTGGGCGCTGCCGATCCGACCGCAAACAGATCTCGCCTTTTGGAAGTGTGACCTTCCTGGAAGCCGTGGCGACTCGGTGCGTGTCGTGGCCCGACTGGAGCGCGACGGCACCCTGCACGCCGACGTGCGCGCAGTCTTTCATGATCCTCGCAAGATCGAGCGGCTGCGCGCCGAGGGCGAGCTGCTTTGCGCCAGGGACCGCCGAGAATTTTTCGACATGAAGGTGGCCGCAGACATGCCGGGCCGCGTTGTGACCGATGCCGCCTGGGAAGGCGATCAGGAGGATACCGGCGCGATCTGGCTTGTCTATTCCCTCAGGCAGGAACCACTCGGGTTTTCCCGGAACGGACGAGGAATCCTTTGGGTGCGGCTCTTCTGAGACGA
>JAGMDA010000750.1 GCA_023128935.1 Candidatus Eiseniibacteriota bacterium
CGTGTATCGACTATCTATACGTGTATCGACTATCTATACGTGTATCGACTATCTATAATTGTGGGGCATAATCACCCGAAAGTACAGGTATTATTCTCCTGAGGCCTCGCGCAAGAATAGCTTCCCATTTTTGCATCTCCGTCTCACGCCATCTTCGACCGTTCCTCGGTCACGAAATCCTCGGCATAATATTGGCCACGCCTCCAGCTTTGGTTACGCCTCCGGCTTCGTCCCTCCTCACGATTGAATCTGACGCAATCCAGGGCGCCAAAGCGGTTCTGACGGCTTAGCAGAGGATCAGTGGATGGGCTGACGATCTCTCTTGTGCTCTCCAGCAGAAGTAAACGGCCGATAGAGCGGGTCACCAATGAGAACCATCTGCCAGGACAGATAGGGCTGGCTGACGAGATAGCACTCTGCAAGGCTCAGGTTGCCCTCTACAAGTTTGCCGAAGAAGATGTCGGGCATAGTGAACCCCTGTATGTATGGCTCATAAACAGGACCTAGCGTGGCAGCAATACCCTCTTCCAACATTCTCTTGCACCACACCTCGCTATCCGCTCTCTTCAGGGTTGCGCATTCTCCACTGGCGATATGAAAACCAATGGCGCCCGGTTTCCAGTCAAAGGCATCCACGTACTTACTCAGGCTGTACCAGCCGCAATACAGAGCCGCGTTCGGGCAGTCGCCTCTTTGGAACAGCTCTGCCCGGCTGTCGAGCGTGACCTCCATTCTCCCGCTCTTGTCGATCAGCTCGGCGGCATTGTGGATGGCATAGTTATAGATGGCATAACCACTCAGCTTTCTCCCTTGAGGTCTGGGCCCGCGGGCGTCGAAATAGGCCTGACCGGTGAGGCCGATTTTCTCTGTTCTCAGGCTGTCATCAATGAGCCGCCGAACTGTCGCAGGGTCGGGGCCGTCGAGGCGGCTAACCATCAGGACATTGAACTTTTTGAGCACGGTCCTGTGTTCTTGGAAGCCAAGGAAATGGGGGTTCGGCAGCCAGCCGTCTAAGGGATAGCCTCCGCAAAAGATGAGGGCAATTTCTGAGTCAAGAGCGGCTCGAGTATTGGTTCTTGTCAGTTCGTCCAATTCTTGTCGTACGATCTCTATCGCTGAGGTCACCTGCTCTCGTTCAACTGGATTGTCAATCTGCTCAAGGTGTTCCTGCAAAGGACGGAGCGTGTTTCTGAGTTTCTGTGCCGCGGCCTCATCGTCACCAAAGAGCGCTGGAGGAGTGACCTTGAGCGGCATCCCATACATGATCACCAAACAGCGCACGTGTGTTGTCGGGGACAACTGTGTCAATGCATACAGGACTGGCTGCTGAATATCGCTTCTATAGGCCTCCCTGGATATTGACTCGTTCGATGTGGTTTCTACAGTGATTAGGTTCTCTTGTGGGATGCCGCGGCGTGTCATGTAGTACTCGGCCAGATCTACGCTGCCACGGACGCGGGTATTGGCAATAACGACAACCCCGGATGCTTCGAGCGCCTGTGCGCAGGCCGGGACTAGGAGTGAAAGGCAAAGGAGAAGAACAGGGGGCTGTGCGCGTTTTCGGGGAAACGACATGGCTACCCCCAATGGATATGCTGTTCCAGATGCCCACTTCGAATACGCCGGATGGAGAGCCTAGCATGGTTCCCATGCCTTTCGCACCCCGTCTGCGGGGACCGCAGACGTCTCGGAAGTGACGGGTTGGGCAAGGCGGCAAGGGAATTGAGCGGCACACTTGAGCCAACCTGCTCCTGTCGCTAGAATGGCGCGATCTCAAGGCATCATCCCAAGAATGCGAAGCTCGGGGTAGCCAAGAACTGGTGTCCTACCCGAAGGGGAGCCATGGAGCGGTATCCCACCAGGAGGAAAGCCATGGAGCGGCATCCCGCCAGGAGGAAAGCCACGGAGCGGTATCCCGCCAGGAGGAAAGCCATGGAGCGGTACAGACGATCTGGGGCAATCGCGATAGGCATACTTTGCGGCACCCTCTTACTGGCCCAGCTCATGGCCGGTGGTTGCGGCAGAGATGAGCCCGAAATACCAATCGTTCTTCTGTCTGAGGAAGTCTCACTGCACCCTCCCACGGAATTGGTGCGCACCCCCTCGGGCAATCTTGTAGCGCTTGTCGCCGAGGGAGAAGACTGTGTACTAACGCTCTATCGCTCCGGGCCAGACGGACAACTGTGGAGGCGATGGCAGGCACTTCCCGCCCCCGAGGGGATCCGTGAGGTGGACCTGAGCGTGGACGGCAACCTCCTGGTCGTGGCCGGGAATCGGGGCCAGGCCATCTGGATCAGCACACTCGCGATCGACCCGCAGAGTCCGGAGGATTCGATCCCATCGAGCACCGAGCTACCCGCCAAGCAGACGGTTGTTTCCTTGGCGATTGCGGCGATTGCCTCTGTGCCAGACGAGGCGCCAGAACTTCAGCTGGCCTATCTGGTTGGAGATCCCGCGGATTCCCAGCGCGTCATGATGCGCCGATGGTCACTGGACGGCGGCGTAAGCTGGTCGGAGCCGCGTCAGCTCGGCGAGGGCATCCTGGGCCGCGTGGCGCTCGAAACCAGGCCCAGCGGTGGCAAGTCCGCGGATCTGTGCTTCTCGCGAGAGGGCTTCCTCCGCTGGCGAGGCCTATCCGGATCGGACCGCACGGATGAGTTCAGGATCACTCTGCGGGTTGCCCCAGATTCCCGCAATGAGATCGCGCGCATGGGACTGGGTGTCCTGGTCGTGGGGGAAAGCGCTCGCCATCAGGTCGTAGCCTCAGCTTCGGACAACAGCGGCCGCAACTGGTCGGCGGCCATGGCATTGGCGCGCAATGCGGATCATCCGCGCGTTCCCGATATCGACGCCGGATTCGGTCGCTACTGGGTAACCTACAGCTCCGGTGACACAACGCTGGCGGTGCGCACAGCAACGGACCCCTCAAGGCCGACATACTGGAGCCGCGGCATCTATTTCCGGGAGACCCGGTGTCTGGGTGAGCCGTCCATCGTCGCTCTCCCGGACAGCAGCGCGGGACTGCTCTTTGCAGTGCCGGATGGCAAGGTTTACTTCGCGCGCGTGACACCCCCGCAGGAGCAGGGGCGGGAGTAGATCAGGGGAAAGGCACTGGATCCGTCCGGGTGGGCCGCACGCTACAGATACGCGGCGAGACGTACGGGTTCCCTCAATGCCGATCTTGACCTCAAGCCAGCCTGCGGTGTGCGGAGGACTGCGATGCTTGGAAAACCCACAGCGGGCCTGCGCTCGAAAATCCACGAAGTCATCTTCGAGGCCGACACGCCCTCTGGAAAGACCTTCGATGTCCTACTGCTTTTCCTGATCGTTCTCAGTGTGTGTGCCGTTATTCTTGAGAGCGTTGCGCCGATTCGCCAAAGCCACGGCCGGGTCTTGCGGATCGCTGAATGGGGTTTCACGGGGCTCTTTACGATTGAGTACATTCTACGACTGGTCTCCGTGGGCCGGCCCCATCGTTATGCCCTTAGCTTCTTTGGGCTGGTTGATCTGCTAGCCATCGCCCCTACATACCTCAGTCTGTTGGTCGCCGGAACCCAGTCGCTGGTCGTGATCCGAGCCCTGCGCTTGCTGCGCGTATTCCGTGTTTTGAAGCTCGCTCAGTACGTGGGCGCTTCCCGAATGCTCGAAGCAGCCCTGCGCGCAAGCGCCCGTAAGATCGTAGTCTTCCTGGGCGCGGTGCTGACCTTGGTGCTCATCATTGGCGCGCTCATGTACCTCATCGAAGGGGAAGAGAACGGCTTCACGAGCATTCCGCAGAGCATCTATTGGGCCATTGTCACAATGACGACAGTGGGCTATGGCGACTTGGCGCCGGGAACCGTATTGGGCCGGATCCTTGCGTCGGCCGTCATGATCCTGGGGTACGGGATCATCGCCGTGCCAACGGGTATTGTGACGGTTGAGCTAGCCGGCGTCCGCAAGGATCAGATCAGCACCCAAGCCTGTCCGGAATGCTCGGCCGAGGGTCACGACCCGGATGCCCGGTTCTGCAAGCACTGCGGCGCGCGGCTCTAATCCAAACCGCTCATGAGATCGCGCGGCAGGGCGCCTCTAGCCCGAACCGCTCACGAGACTGCGCAGCAGGGCAAAATGCGCCAAGGTGCGGACGCGATATGCCATGCGCCTTGGGCAGAGGATGCTACATGGAACATGTTGACCCGATGAAAGGATCGTGTTCTCGTCCTGACTGAGCCTCCTGGTAATAAAGACGGCATGCTGCCAGTATGCGGGAAGGACATCTGCCGCAGGGTGGGTGGGCAATGCGAGTTTTGCCCAAGCGTTGGAGAGTAATCACGCCAGCGTGCGCATAAGCCTCGAAGACCGATTAAGACGGGGACCCAAGAATGGGCCTGGATTCTCTCGCACCCTATCTTTTTCTGCTCGGCGGCCTTTTGATCGCAGTGAGCATCGTCTGGTACCTCAAACTCTGGATCCGGGGCGAGAACTCGAGGTGGGACGGTGCAGACGATGGGAATCAGACAGTTGTCAAACAGGTCAAGTTCCGCCAGCTTCCCCGCCTGTTCTTGCTGGGCTTCACTCTATCCGTTGTCACTGGCCCCCTGGTGCTGTGGCTTGTTGTCTGCGACAAGCGTGCTTCCCGGTCAGACGATCCCTGCCGCGCGTCTATTCAGGAGGTGCTGGAGGAAAGGCTACTAGAGCCAGCCGTCCAGCGGGAACAGCATGAGGAACTCATTGGCGCCATCCGAAGTATCGGGCAACCAAAGGGCCCGGAGCTGTCCGTCATCCGGGAGAGGATCCAGCTCAGGCCGCAACTTCAACTCCCCAGGGGTGCGGATCTGCTCTCGCTGATGGGCACCATTTTCCTCCTGGCTGCAGGGATCATTGTATTCGCCAATCTGGAGGGATGCCTGGGGAGGATTCTTGGGATTCTAATCGCGGTAGGTGCCTTAGCCGCCTTCTTCCTGGCAAATCCCGATTTCGTCACATTGCATGCGGACATAAAGTCCAGCATGGAACCGGGCGCCGCAACCCTAGGCATCTCCGCATCAGAACTCCACCTGGAGCACCTGGGGGGCTTGGGCCCGTTCCCGTCGGCACGCCATGACACTGATGAAACTTCGATGAAGGTGAAGCTGGAGAAGCTCCTGCCAAGAATCAACCGCTGGGCGGCCGATGAGCGTCTTGGATTCCTGCTCCTCGTTGGATCAGCGGACCAACGGCCGCTTGGAGTGTGGTCACAGGAAACGTACGGTTCCAACGTGGGGCTTGCGCAGGCACGGGCTGAATGGGTCAAAGTGCTGTTGAGTCGGATGATATCACCTCAAATCGATCCAGCGCGCATCATAGCGCTGGCGTCGGGCCCCGAACATATTGGACTGGATCTGCCTGCCAAAGCCTTGGAGAGTGATCGCAGCGTTAGAATCTACGCCTGTTGGTCCAGCCCCGCGTGCAGCAACGGCGCGCGCCTCATCGATACACAGGGTATTCTCACGGATACACAGGGCATTCTCACGCGCTGAGGGACATGCGTCCTCCGCACGTAGCCCGACGGTAAGGCGCAGGCCCGCTAGAGAGATCATTGTGAGGAAGTCATCGCTGCAGCCTAGACCGTGTCCGGGGAGGAGGTGGCTTGGAGCTCTGGCATCTGCCCGTGCTCGTGGCGGGAGGATTTCTGTGCGGCATCATCAACGCCTTGGCGGGTGGAGGGTCTTTCGTCACGCTCCCGATACTGCTGTGGATGGGTTTGCCGCCGCAGATCGCCAACGCAACCAATCGTGTGGCCATTACTCTGCAGACTGCAGCTGGAGTCGTCACCTATCATCACCACGGTGTCCGACCTTGGCGGGACCTGCCACGCGTCGCGATCCCGACTGTTCTGGGTTCGATCCTCGGCGCCTATCTGGCAGCGCACGTCGATGAAACTCTTTTCCGGAAGGCCGCGGCGCTCCTGTTTCTCGTCATGGTGACAACCGTCTTTGTGGACCCTAAGCGCTGGGCTCGCGAGAAGACGATTCACAGGATACC
>JAGMDA010000751.1 GCA_023128935.1 Candidatus Eiseniibacteriota bacterium
CCGACCGCGTCAGCCGCTCCGAGATCCTCATCTGCATACTGAAGATCCCCGCACCCTACCGGCCAGGCGCCGATCAGATTGCATTCCGGGTTAGGAGGAGAGAAGGGCGCGCAGGGGGAATCGGAATGCAGCCTGAGGTCTGGAATCACGGGATGCAGAAGATCACAGAAGAGTGGGTCCTCGCAGATGTTTCCGTCGACACCATACTGGGCTGCGATGCATCCAACCCAGTCTCCCCCGGCATTCCCGTAGACGTCGCAGCATGATAAGGTGGGGCCGCCTCTCTCCTCGCAGTAAATCGCGGAGCCCTCTGCACTAAAGGCGATTATCGTGTTCTCCAGGGTGGCAGATGAATATAGGCCACAGTATACCCCTCCACAGACAGTACCTCGATTGTTCCAAAATGTACAGTTGATCAATGCCGGGCAAGAGAGGTTGTTGCAGTAGATCCCGCCGTACAAGAATGATGAATTCGCGAAGAATGTGCATTGCATGAACACGGGGGAGCAATTGAGTTCGCAGTGCACTGCACCACCGCGTTGCCCTGCCTCGTTGCCGGAGAAGACACAGGCCGTGAGCGTTGGTGCGGAGGAATCGTAACACGTCACTCCCCCGCCCCGGATGGCGGAGTTGTAGCGGAATGTGCAGTTGGTGAGCTCAGGCGAGCTGTTGATAAAACAACACACACCACCACCGAGCACAGAGTGGTTGTGGAGGAAATCACAGTCCTCCACTACTGGGCAGGCCCCGTAGTCGCAGAATATCCCGCCGCCCCCAGTGTAACCCTCGTTGCTATAGAAATGGCAGTTGCGAATGTGGGGGGAGGAAGAGGTGCAGTAGATGGCGCCACCACCGTCATATCGGTACCCGTTGGTGATCGTCACGCCTTGGAGTGTTGATGCGGTTCCCTCGCCGGATTGAAAGCGAAAGCCGTGATTCCCCTGCAGATCGATAACGCACGCAGTCGGGTAGCCATGCTGAGATCTTATCGTAATGGCCTTGCCATGGTAGTCGATGCTGCGGTTTCCCGGGCCCTGGAATATCCCATTAGTCAGTTCGATGATATCCCCATTCTCGACCGCATCGATGGCTTCCTGGATCGAAGGGAAATCACCTGAGCCGTCGGGGGCGACCAGATACGTCTCGGCGGATGCACCTTGATGGAAGACGATGACAGCAAGCAGGATCAGACCAAGAGTGGAGACAAAGCGTCTCATGGCAACCTCCTGGTTGGATTGGGACAGGCATACTTGACATACGATACAACAGAAATTATAGCATCGCATAGTACTCGTCGCAACCGTGTCAGAATCCCGCAAGAATCGAATAAGAATCTGCCCCCTCAGTGATTGAGCGACGGAAGTGACAGATCGAGAAGTAGTTCGGTGGGAGTCCTGCGTGTCGATTGCGGAATCGCTGGAAGCCCGCGTCAGGAGCAGAGCGTCAGGGACAGAGTGTCAGAAGCACGCCAAAGGTAACGCCGAATCCTCGATGCCAAAGGCAACCTCAAGTCTTGTGTGTCATGGCGAAGCAAGGGATTGCCGCGGCGGTCTTCATTTGGTAGGATGCCACATTGCACTTGCGTGGAACCCATGGCTGTCTCGTGCTGCCTTTGGTGCGGGGACGTGGTGGTGGGTGGAAAGGCTAGGCGGGTGGAGTTCCAGAAACCGGGTGTCGCGAACATCACATTGCTACTGATGCTGGTCGGCTGTCTTCTGCCTTGTGGGACCACGGAGACGGCCCATGCTTCTTCCCTGGCGCCTGTTTCCGATCTTGAGGTTAGGCCCAAAACAAGCGTGTTCTAA
>JAGMDA010000752.1 GCA_023128935.1 Candidatus Eiseniibacteriota bacterium
CAAGATCCCGATGCCGCCACGCTTTGCCTTCGGAGTCTGGTGGTCGCGCTATTGGGCCTATACCGATAAGGAATTCAAGCAACTGGTGGGCGAGTTCGAGATTCACGATGTCCCCCTGGATGTGCTTGTAATAGACATGGATTGGCACTTGACCTTCGGTTTGAGGTGGTGGGACAAAACACGTGATCAAGCGGGGCAGAGACTGGGGTGGTCTGGATATACGTGGGACAGGACCCTTTTCCCTGACCCCGAGGAGTTCCTCGCCTGGTGCGAGGCAAAGGGACTCAAGACCCCACTCAACCTGCACCCGGCTTCAGGCGTTCAGCCACACGAAGCAAGGTATCCCGAGATGGCGAGAGCCATGGGAATTGATCCAGTGACCGAGAAGTACGTGCCGTTCGATATTGTCGATAAGCGATTCGCCGCAAACTACCTGAAGATCCTCCATCATCCCCTGGAAGAGCAGGGCGTTGACTTCTGGTGGGTAGACTGGCAGCAGAAGCACACGACGAATATCCCGGGAGTCAATCCTACGTGGTGGCTCAATTACGTCCACTTCACGGATATGGAACGTCAAGGCAAACGTCCGCTGATCTTTCATCGCTGGGGCGGACTGGGAAACCATCGCTACCAGATCGGCTTTTCCGGGGATGCGATTTCTGTCTGGGAGTCACTGGCATTTCAGCCCAATTTCACGGCAACCGCATCAAACGTGTGCTACGGCTATTGGAGTCACGATATCGGGGGGCACATGCCGGGTCCGGTGTCTCCTGAGCTCTATACGCGATGGGTTCAGTATGGTGTGTTCAGCCCCATCCTTAGGACTCATACCACCAAGAATCCGGAAGCGGAACGACGCATCTGGGCCTACCCCGTAGATCATTTCCTGATAATGCGCGATGCCTTTCTGCTGCGCTACGCTTTGATCCCTTACATCTACACGGCTGCTAGACAGGCTTATGATACTGGCGTTTCCGTTTGCCGTCCGATGTATTATGATTACCCCGAGGCTGATGAGGCATATGAGTTCAGCGGTCAATACATGTTCGGCAACGACATCATCGTGGCCCCTATCACAGCACCGGTATCCTCCGAGAGCATGCTAGCTTCCAAATCCATCTGGCTGCCGGATGGAACCTGGATAGAGTGGTTTACTGGGATGCGCTTCAAGGGACCAGCATGTATCGAACGCGTATTCGCCCTAGACGAGATTCCGGTTTACGTCAAAGCAGGATCAATCATTCCCATGCAGCCTGAGATGAGGAATACAAGTGCCAAGCCCGTTGATCCCCTTATACTCAATATATTTCCGGGTGACTCTGGCACAGTACGTATCTACGAGGACCAAGGCAACTCCCTCGGATACAAGAAGGATGAGTCTGTTTGGACAACAGTTCGCCATCTGAAAACCGGTGATGAGACCCTGAAGATCGAAATACTCGGGGCACAGGGCCAATACCCGGGAATGACTGAGGAGCGCGCCCTTGAAATACAATTGCCAGGCGTATTGCCGCCAGAGACAGTCACCTGGAATGGCAGGCAGATTCAGTTTTCGAGGGAGAAGCTTGAACCGAGCTGGAGATACGACGGTGATAAACTTACCCTGATCATCTGTCTTCCGAGAGTTAGTATAAGGGAAGAGGGGGAGGTGCTCATCAAACTGCCGGGTCCATTCGACGCGCACACTCACCTCCTTGATGGAGTCCCTGGAAGACTGGCGAGATTGAAGCGCGTGATGCCGCTGCTCAACAGCCTTTGGTCAAAGGAATGGTCCCCTGAAATCCTCATTTACGCGGCTCAGACCGGCAACCGCATCGGGATCGATCCAGGGAATGCTGTCGAGGAACTGCAGGAACTCAAGCGCGCTCTGCCGGAGGTTATCAAGCAAGTCTCCGCACTGAGGGATGTAGACGCCATAGTCGTGGATCGTGCTCTTGCTCATCTCGGCGAATTGGGACAGAAGTAAGACATGGTGTGCTACTTGAAGGTTCCGAATCACGGCCCTCGGGTGTCGGGCAAAGGAGGATCAGTGATGCACACTGCAACTTCCCTCTCCGCGGCAATTGCGTTGCTGCTCGCTGTTTGCACCTTCAGTACCCCTGTCGGCGCTTATACCTGGCGCGTGCCTGAGGTCGCGCCGACGATCCAGGCCGACCTGGCGATCAGCAACTGCGCGTTCGTGGGCAACTCGGCCGACGATGGAGGTGGTGGTCAAGCTGGCGGGCAGCAATGGCTCGACGGTCACTTCGCGTACCCCGTCAGATCCAGAGTAATCACCGCTCCCAGTCCGCGACCATCGTACCCCTCCCCGAAGGCAGCACTGAACATGGCCCGCGCCTGGTCGCCAGTGCAGTGAGTGGGAACGGTCCGCGTAATACCGAGTTCCTTCAAGCGGCCGATGACGCGCTCGATCGCGCTGCGGCTGCTTCCGATAAGGTGGAAACCGCCCGCGACCAGAAAGGGGGCTTGCCGGCCCAGTTCATTCGCCCGCGCGGCAATCCGTGCGACTCCCGGGTGGGCACAGCCGGTGATGACCACCAGACCATCACGGGCCTCGATGTAGACCGCCTGCTCCCTGATCCGGTTCCCCATCTGGCCGGTAGTGTACAAGCCGGGCAGAATCCGCTGTGGCTCGTCCACCTCGATGAGCAGGGCGCCGGCACTGCGCACGCCGTTCTTCTGACTCGCCGGGAAAGATGCCGGCATGTAGACAGTGACATTGTTGTTGACCGCGAGGAATCCGGCCAGCCCGCCGGTATGATCCCGGTGAACGTGAGACAGAACTACGACCTCGATCTCCAGGGGATCGATGCCCAGGGTTCGCATGTTGGCTAGCAGGGCGCTGCTCGAGCCGCCCGTGTCGAATAGAACTGTCTTCTCCAAGCCCTCGATCACGCAGCTGAACCCCCATTCAGACCGCAGATCTGAACGCATGGAGTTGTTGTCATAGACAATGGTGAGCGACAGCTTCCGGCCGCCGCGGACGGATTCCGGGGTTGGCTCAGCCAGCCCCGATTCTGTCAGGGAACTGTTGGCCATCAAGAGCACCGCCAGGAATTGAAGTAGGCGCCAGAGACGTGATCTGGCGACCCCGCTCCCCCAAGCCGGGTGGGGTTTGCTTCTCAGCTTCATCTTCAACCGCCGCTCGTGAACCCCGAAGGCAAGTGCCCACGTGATCTGGCGTGTGGGTATCTGCGTGTTCCAATGATAGCACTACGGTCAGGCGGCGCACTGTCTGATTTCGAGTACTGGCCCTGCTTCCACCTGGGACGGCGCCAGGAATCGCCACCCGCTGGTCTGATCGAAGAGGCATGCTATGCTCTGCTGAGCCCACTGCAGCTCCTGTGCGCGGAGCGTCAACACAATGGGGATGCCACCTGCCTTGCAGCTGCGGAGGAAGGCCACCAGCTCCTCGGACGGCTCCATATCGGTCACTACTGACTCCGGATGCCATCGTGCAAGGACTTCCCGCGCTGCAACCAACTGGGAACCTGGGGCCGCGACCACATGGAAGATCTGTCGCCCATCTCCAAGGTCGTGACTCGGCACGCCCGACAGATATAGCACGCGGCCGCCGTTTGCACTGCGCGCCGAGACCAGGAGCGCGGCCAGGAGGCTCTTGCCTGAGTTGGGCGGACCGTAGATCGTCACTCCGGGCGCGGCGGCATCGACGGGCTGCTCGATCGCCGCCATATCGCGCAGGTGGCGTTCAATGGCGGGGCGAGGGAAGGGATGCACCAGGCGATACCCCTCCGAACCCCAGGAGAGATAGAGGCGGACGCCATCGCGCTGGGTCCAGTCATTGTGCGGCGGCCCATCGATTCTCAGATGGAGGATCCGCCCGGGATCGGGAGATCTCTCCTCATCAAGCAGCGTGACCTGGCCGCCCGGTTCACGTCCCATCAGTGCATGGCCGGTCATGTGGAACAGGCTGCGGCCGGGCACAGCGTTGACCCACGCCTCCGGCGTGTCGCTCCCTTGGGGGCCTCTCCCATGACTTGCCTCCGAGATGTCTGCAAAGGTGCGACTGAGTTCGTCTATCTTCTCCAGAGAGGCAGCGATCTCCCTCTCACCGGCACCCGATTCGTCCATCAGGCGGGCGGTCTCCAGAAGCAGGCTCTCTGTGCCAAGCCCAATCTCCTCGCTCTGGGCAATCGCTTCGGGCACAAATCGGAACTCCCCCTCTTTCCAAC
>JAGMDA010000753.1 GCA_023128935.1 Candidatus Eiseniibacteriota bacterium
GTTCCGGGGCGGTCATTGGCTCAAGTGGAAGCTCCAACTTTGAGTGAGAGACGTGCATCCCAGGGACGCGCCTCGTACCCTTGTGAGGGTCTGCCTCTTCTTCCTAGCTACCGCTGCCCCGTCTATCAATAGGCGTCTTCTTGAAGCGGACACAGCTAGGACTCAAGGATGGCTCAGCTAACTATCGCTTGTTTCATTCCTTCCCAAGGTCACGCGAGGAGGTGGTACCATGAAACGGGGATTTCTCATCGTTGCCCTGGTATTCGTTGTCGGTAGCGCATGCGCTGATCCTTCCGATCTAGAGGGTGGCGTTTTCATTGCGCACTACCCTGCGGCGCTCCAGTTCTCGAGTGACCCTCCCCCCGAGGGCTGGTGTCAGCACTACCTCGACAATTTCGCCATTCGCAACTGCGAAGCCCAAGTCAATAGGATCGACACCGAGGAAGGCGTGATCTGGTTTGTCCTTGCCGCCTGGAGCGGAGACAAGGAGTGGTGTGGCACTGAGTTTGGACTGGGGAATTACGAGGAGAACATTTTCCTTATCTGTGACCACGGGGCTTGCTACCCGGAGGAGGGGTTGGAGATTCCGACCGACAACTGGCCTGGCCCCAACAAGGGAACGGCGTTCGTCGTGACGGGGCCACCCTGGACTGGCAACTTCGTCGCCGTCTATTACTTCGCGGGGTACGCCTACGGTGAGGGGATCATTCCCCTTGATGTGGATCCTACGTGGGAGATGGCAGGGACGGGCAACTGTGCATCTCCTTCGGAGGTGTGGAGTGCGGCGGCCCTGGGCGGGATGGGGCTTTTCACCGATGGAATCTACGTCTGTCCCGAAGAAGGGCCGGGTGGCGGTGGTGGCTTTGCCCCGGGAGGCCAGGAAGAAGCGGTCTGCTGCATTGAAGAAAGCTGTCGCATTACGACCGCAGAGGAGTGCGAATGGGAGGGCGGTGAGTTTCATCCGGAGTTTGTGAGCTGTGATTCCAATCCCTGCGGATTCAGTCCCTTGGGCCAGAATATCTGCACGGTCCCCAGCCCGGAGTACCTCACTATCCAGGATGCAGTGGACGATCCAGCCTGTGACATCGTCGAACTGCGCGACAGAGTGTTCACCGGCTTTGGCAATCGGGACATCGCAGTCCCCGATCGTGCGCTCACTATCCGCTCCCAGAGTGACAATCCCGAGGCCTGTGTCATCAACTGCGGGGGCCACCCGGAGGCGGAGCACCAAGGTTTCCTGTTCAGTTCTCATGAAGGAGCTGACCAGCGCCGCTTGCAGGGTGTCACCATCACGCACGCATACTTTTGCTGAGGCGCAGGTCCTGGCGGAGGGGTCCTCTGCTCTAGTTATGCATCTCCCACGATAGAGAATTGCAGATTCATCGACAACGTTGCGGGGCACTCTGAGAGGGGGGCCGCAGTAGGGTGCGCTTTTATGTCGTCTCCAAGGATCATCAATTGCACGTTCTCGGGGAATACTGCAACGGAGAGCCGGGGCGGCGCGGTGTACTTCCTGGGTGGAGCCTGCTACCCAGAGCTCATCGGATGCACGTTCTCCGACAACGCGGCCGGGTGCGGGGGAGGGGCCGTGGGCACAGGCAGCATGCAGCAGGGTCAGCTCAGTGTCATCCATTGCACGTTTATCGGCAACACAACCACCGGCTTCTCTGGGGGGGGCATCGATATCTACCAGGGTGATCTTGTTGTCAGCTACTGCACCTTCGACGCCAACTCCGCGCCCGCCGGTGCTGGGATCTCGTGCAGGGGTCTTACTCAGGCGACAATCGATCACACGATCATTGCTTACAGCCCCCAGGGCGAAGCCATCTCCTGCACCGAGCAAGCAACCGCGACACTGGCCTGTTGTGACATCTACGCCAATGAAGGTGGCGACTGGGTAGGATGCATTGCGGATCAGTACGGAGTTGATGGCAACCTCTTTGGTAATCCTTGCTTTTGTGATCCCCAAAGCGGTGACTACCGCGTCTGTACGACCTCACCATGCGCCCCCGCATGGGGGCCAAGCCCAGAGTGCGGCATAATCGGTGCACACGAAGCGTGGTGCTCTGGACAGGTCTATGTGGTCAGGGCCAATGGGACAGGGGTTTATCCCAACATCCAAGCAGCGATCGACGCGGTAGAAAACTGTGATATCATTCAACTGGAGGGAGAGCACGGCGAACCGTTCACCGGTGACGGTAACCGGGATATCGATTTCCATGGCAAGGCACTGATTCTCCGTTCGGAAGACGAGAATCCCCACGACTGCATCATCGATTGCGAGGGTACCCCGGGAGAACCGCACCGCGGATTTCGTTTCGACTCGGGAGAGGGAAACGAGGTGTTGCTGGCAGGGATCGGGATCAAGGGCGGCTACGGCGATTACGGGGGGGGCATCTACTGCGAGGATGCTTGTCCACGATTCAGGAAATGCACGGTCTTCCATAGTACTGCTAGCACTGTAGGTGGCGCGGTGTATTCCGTATATTCCGCAAACCACGCAGGTCCTATCCTCCACCACTGTACTCTGTCACACAACACCGCGCCCCAAGGCGGCGGGTTGTATTGCGACGGGTATTCGCGCCTTTTCGTGTACCACACGATTATCGACTCCAGCTTCCAGGCAGAAAGCGTTGCCTGCGCCGGCGCGGCGAGCGCCATGCTCACCCACTGCGACGTCGTCGGGAACGAAGGTGGCGATTGGGTGGGATGTATCGAGGATCAGTATGATGGGAGCTTCTACGGGAACTTCACTGCCAATCCTCACTTCTGCAATCCGGAAGACGACGACTACCAACTCTGGAACTATTCTCCTTGCGCTCAGTGGGCGGAGTTGGTCGGGGCCTTGGGCGTTGGCTGCGAGGACCCGCAGGACATAAGAGACTGCCCTTGGAGTGCCCCTCGTCCCACGCGGGTCGTACTGGTCGGCAACACTCCAAATCCGTTCGCATCCTCCACCTGCATTGCCTACGCGATTCCAGGTGAAACAGGCCGCATCCCTGCACGGTTGAGCATCTTCAGCGCAGCGGGCTGCTTAGTTCAGACGCTCATTGATGCTTCCCTGGCGCCAGGCGCACATGTGGTTTCATGGAACGGTACGGACCACGTGGGGAGGTCAGTTGAGGGCGGCATCTACTTCTGTCGCCTTCGCGTAGGTGAGGAGCATGTGACAAGGCGGATGCTTCTGATTAGATAGGACGCGACATCGCGTAACCAGGTCCGGGGCTAGGACGATATCCATACGGGGAACCCAGCAAAGGGCTGGGGATTTTGAGAGGAGCGTACGCTCTGCCACATACTTGAGCCGCATTTTGGTTGCCACTCTCGATGGATGCGCATCGAGAACGACGAGGAGGTGAGCCTAATGCTGAGAAGGCTGATCATTGGGGTGGTTCTGGTTGGGGCTGCCATGGCAAGCGCCGGCGCTGAATCGACCGATCTCGAATGGGGGGTCTTCATTGCGCACTACGTACCTGAGCTAGGGTTTTCATCCGACCCGCCTCCAGAGGGTTGGTGCGAGGCCTACTGGAGCTACCCACTTGGTTCTTGCGAGGATCAGAACAACCGGATCGACGTGACCGGCTGGCTCCCGTGTAGTTGGTATGTATTGGCCGCCTGGGAGGAGGAGAAGGAGTGGTGCGGGGGCGAGTTCGGCTTTGGCAACTACGACGCCCGGGTTTTCGCCTTTGGGGAGTACGGAGCGTGCTATCCGGAGGCCGGGCTCGAGAACTCAACCGGCAACTGGCCTGGCCCCAACGAGGGGACGATATTCTTAGTGTCCGGTTCACCCTGGGCGGGGAACTTCCTGCCGATTTACTACTTCGGCGGCTACGCCTACTCGGACTTCGGGCCTGAGGTCATCACGCTCGATGTGAACCCGACGACCGGCTCTGCCGGGACGAGGAACTGTCTTCAACCTCCCGAGTCCTGGGAGGCGATCGAACTGGGCGGGCTAGGGATCAATGCGGACGGCATCCTGGTCTGCCCCGAGGGTCCCCGTGCAGTCTGCTGCGACACGCTAACCTATGACTGCTACATCCTAAGCCAGGGTGACTGCGAAGCGATCGGCGGCCGCTGGCTCCCAATGTGGTCGGGAGGCTGCCCCGTTCCGTGTGAACCGCACGTCTGCTGTGTCGGTCCGGACTGCTACCTTGTGCCGTGGATACAGTGCCACGAGATGTACGGTGTTTGGGACTCCTTGCTGGACTCGTGCGAGCCAAATCCGTGCGGCTCGCCGAGCCCCACCCAGGGGGCGACCTGGGGGGGTATCAAGTCACACTACAGATAGCTCCTTCGGGTCTCAAAGCGCGAGGTTCCGAGCCCGGGCTCAGGCTGGCCAGGGGGAGCAGAAATGGCCCCCTGTTGGCGGTGGAGAAAAACCGCGCATAGTT
>JAGMDA010000754.1 GCA_023128935.1 Candidatus Eiseniibacteriota bacterium
ATCCTGCTTCGCGAGAGCTATCGCGAAGGGGGCCAGGTCAGGACGCGCACCATAGCCAACCTCTCGAAGGTGCCGGGTTCAGCTGTGGAGGTCTTTCGCCGCGCCCTGAAGGGCGAGAAGCTCGTCTCGGTTGACGAGGCCTTCGAGATCGTCGAAGACGGTTCCCCGGCTCACGGCCATGTCGAGGCCGTGCTGACAGCAATGAGGCAGTTGGGTTTCTTGAAGCTCATCGCATCGCGACCCTCCCGTGAACGTGATCTGGTCGTGGCCATGGTTGCCGCGCGGATTCTGGAGCCGCAGTCAAAGCTGGCCACGACGCTGTGGTGGGCGGATACGACGTTGCCCGACATCTTGGGCGTGGGCGACGCCGATGAAGACGATCTCTACGATGCCATGGACTGGCTGCTCGAACGACAGGGCTTGATCGAGAAGAAGTTGGCGGCCCGCCATCTGGACAACGACGGCTTGGCACTCCATGACCTGACGTCGAGTTATTTCGAGGGCGTGACTTGTCCGTTGGCTGCCCTGGGGCATAACCGCGACGGCAAGAAAGGAAAACTCCAGGTCAACTATGGTCTGCTGACCAACCAGCAAGGGGTCCCTGTGGCCGTGTCGGTCTTCAAGGGTAACACGGGGGATCCCAAGACGTTGCTGCCCCAGGTCGAGAAGGTGCAGAAGGAGTTTGGGATCGAACGCTTCGTGCTGGTTGGCGACCGCGGGATGCTGACGCAGAAGCAGATCCTGGCATTGCGAGATATCGAGGGCCTCGACTGGATCGGTGCCCTTCGTCCTGAGGCAATCCGGAAGCTCATCAAGGACGGTGCCGTCCAGATGGGGTTGTTCGACGAGCGCAACCCATTCGAGCTGGAACATCCCGATTTCCCTGACGAGCGGTTGATTGCCTGTCGCAACGGCGAGCTGGCCCAGAGACGGGCCGCGAAGCGCCGGAGCTTGCTCGCGGCAACTGCCGAGGAGCTGGACAAGGTACGCCGTATGGTTCGGCGGGGACGGTTGCACGGGCAGCGAGCCATCGGTGCGCGGGTGCGTGGCATCCTCAAGAAGTACAGGATTGGCAAGTACTACACGCTCGATATCCGAGATGATGGATTCGACTACAAAGTCGATGAGAAGGCGATCGCCGCTGCAGTGACAGCGCGGGCCAAAGGAGATCCGGATCGGATCAAGACTCAGCTTGCCAGGAACAGAAGACATATCGAATCCATTGCCAAGCAGCTGGACAGGGTCCGTCGAAGCACCGAGAGAGGACAACTGCAGGGCCAGGACGAGATTGGTGTGCGCGTTGGCAAAGTCATCAACAAGTACAAGGTCGGCAAGCATTTCAATCTCGATATTCGCGATCATGAGTTCGATTACGAGATTGACCAAGAGAAGGTCGATGCCGAAGCGGCCCTGGACGGCATCTACGTAGTGCGAACCAGCTTGCCTCAGACGCGGATGGACGCCGACCAAACGGTTCGGAGCTACAAGCTGCTCAGTCAGGTCGAACGTGCGTTTCGCAGTTTCAAGATGGTGGATCTGATGGTGCGCCCCATCCGTCATCGTCTCGAGAACCGGGTCCGAGCTCACATCTTCCTGTGCATGCTCGCCTACTATGTCCAGTGGCACATGATGGAAGCCTGGCGTCCGCTGCTCTATGCCGACGAGGATCAGGAGGCAAAGGCCTCTCGTGATCCGGTGGCGCCTGCCAAGCGTTCGGAGGCGGCGATGCGCAAGGTACACACCAAGCGGCTCGAGGACGGATCTCACGTTTACTCGTTGCGCAGCCTGCTGAAGCATCTCGGCGCCATCGTTCGCAACACGTGCCGGTGTCTTGGTGCGGGGCCACAGGATTCCACCTTCACCATGGACACCAGGCCCAACCCCAAGCAGCAGAAGGCCTTCGATCTACTCAAGACCATCAGCTTGTAGGCAGAGCAGCTACACACGATATCGCCGTAACCGCTGGAGACGATAGGGAATGTACGTGACTTAACGCGGGGAACTTCAGTCTAAGGAGATAGGATCGGTGGTCCCCTTGTA
>JAGMDA010000755.1 GCA_023128935.1 Candidatus Eiseniibacteriota bacterium
AGATTTCCCGCGGCAAGCAGATTGCCCCGCTGTTGTCGCAGCGCCTCTCGTCTCTGTCCTTCCGCATCGCCCCGGAAGCGCGGGGCCGCGTCAAGCAGGCCCTGGTCAAGATCGGCTTTCCCGCCGAGGATCTGGCCGGATACGCCCCGGGCGAAACCCTGCCCATTGCCCTCCGGGATCAGACCCGCGCCGGCGAAGCGCTCGTACTGCGTCCCTACCAGCGGGAGGCTGCGGCCGCATTCCATGCCGGTGGGTCGGCCCGCGGCGGATCGGGTGTTATCGTGCTGCCGTGCGGGGCCGGGAAAACTGTCGTGGGCATGGCATGCATGGCCCAAGTCGAGTCATCCACGCTGATTCTGACCACCAGCGTCACGGCCACTCGGCAATGGATGAGTGAGCTGCTCGATAAGACGACACTGCACGAAGATCAGATCGGTGAGTACAGCGGTCAAACCAAGAATGTGCGGCCTGTGACCATCGCCACCTATAACATCATGACCTACCGGGAGCGCAAGGACAGCGAGTTCCGCCACCTGGCCCTGTTTGACCAGCGCAACTGGGGATTGATTGTCTACGATGAGGTTCATCTGCTTCCGGCCCCCGTGTTTCAGGTCACGGCCACGTTACAGGCCCGCCGGCGGCTGGGCCTGACGGCCACGCTGGTGCGTGAGGATGGCCGCGAGGACGATGTGTTCGCACTGATCGGGCCGAAGAAGACAGATGTTCCCTGGAAGATTCTCGAAAGCCAGGGCTGGATTGCCAAGGCCAGTTGCACTGAGATCCGCGTACCGCTGCCCGCGGCCGACCGCATGCCCTACGCCATCGCCGACGCGCGGAGCAAGTTCCGCATTGCCTCCGAGAACCCGAACAAGACAGCCATCGTGCGCGAGATCCTGGCCATGCATCCCACGGATCAAGTTCTGATTATCGGGATGTATGTCGATCAGACAAAATCGATCGCGTCATTACTGGACGTGCCGGTGCTGACCGGAAGCACCGTGCAGCGCAAGCGCGACAAGCTCTACGCATCCTTCCGGCAGGGGCAGACAAGAGTGTTGGCCGTGTCCAAGGTGGCCAACTTCGCGGTGGACCTGCCCGATGCGGCCGTGGCCATCCAGATCTCGGGCACCTTCGGCTCCCGCCAGGAAGAGGCCCAACGGCTAGGACGCATCCTGCGTCCCAAGGCCGGGGAAAATCAGGCGCATTTCTATTCCTTGGTCACGCGAGACACCGTCGAGCAGGACTTTGCACACAAGCGGCAGCTCTTTCTTTGCGAACAGGGCTACGAGTACCACATCCGGGATTTTGACGAGGGGACGGAGACCCCCGGCCGCCTGAGCGCGCGCCGCGCCGGTTTGTGAGGACTTGGGTGGTTTGTTCCTCCCGCCGCGCCGCGCCTTCATGGACCTGGTGGAGTCATACCTGAAATCCATTTGCTAGTTGCGTGGATTGCCATTCCGGAGCAAGCTCCCATTTAGTGTTACTAAACAGGAGGACACTCCGACATGGTTCCTATCCAGAGAATGCTGCAGATCGATCTACCCGAGGGTCAGTCCGCGTTCCTGTGGGGGCCGCGGAAGACTGGGAAAACGACTTTGCTCAAGTCCCGGTTTCCGCGGAGCATGGTCTATGATCTTCTCCAGACCGATCTCTTCCTGGAACTCTCCAAGAATCCATCGCTCCTGCGGGAACAGCTGTTGGCCGCGGACACGAAGACACTTCGTCAGCCTGTCATTATCGATGAGGTCCAGAAGGTTCCCCAGCTTCTCGATGAGGTTCATTGGCTGATCGAAAACAAAGGGGTGCGCTTCATTCTCTCGGGATCGAGTGCAAGGAAACTCAAACGGGGGAGAGCCAACCTGCTTGGGGGCCGCGCCTGGCGCTATCAGCTATTACCTCTCGTTTCGGCGGAGCTGGATTCGCTGGATCTGCTTCGCATTCTGAATCGAGGACTGATTCCGAGCCACTTTCTGCAGGATCGCTATCAAAGATCATTGAAGGCCTATGTCCGCGACTACCTCAAAGAGGAAGTATTCGACGAGGGCCTGACGCGGAATGTTCCCGCCTTCTTGAGATTCTTTGAGGCCATGGGTTACTCCCATGGCGAACTGACGAACTACTCGAACATTGCCCGGGACTGCGGTGTCGACGCAAAGACCGTCAAGGAGTACTATCAAATCCTCGTGGACACGCTGCTTGGAACCCTCATCGCTCCATTCAAGCGGCGCCAGGAGAGGCGCGTGATCCTCAAGGCCTCGAAGTTCTATCTCTTCGACGTAGGATTGGCCGGCGTCTTGACCAATCGACATCTTGAAGAGGCACGGGGAGAGGTGTTCGGGAAGGCCTTCGAGCATTTCTTGCTCATGGAACTCACTGCCCATTCGTCCTACCGCGAGCTTGACTACCCCATAAATTTCTGGCGGACGAAGACGGGACACGAAGTCGATTTCGTACTGGGTGGTGGCGAGGTTGCTGTTGAGGTGAAGGGAACTTCCCGAGTCGACGGTAGAGATCTGCGCTCCCTTTCGAGGTTCATGGAGGAATACTCTCCCAGGAAAGCCATCGTTGTGTGCAACGAAAAGCGTGAGCGCCTGCATGGGAAGATCCGCATCGTTCCCTGGGCCAAGTTTCTCCGAGAGCTTTGGGCAGGCCGGATTCTACACTGAAGCGCTGCCTGTCTGGCGTTTGGGCCTGGATCAGCCTGATGGGGGAATTGGCGGAGGCAGCGCGCCTAGAATCCGCTGGAACCGTTGTTCTAGGTACGTCCGCCGCGGTTTCCTGGTCGGGGATTCTCTAGGGGCATTCTGGGTGAGAGCTCCGCCGTCAACTGATCCGGACTCGGCAGCCCCCTACGGATCTCCTCGGGCAATGTCCGATAGGTTGCCACCCCCAACGGCCGCGTCATGTCCTGCAGCGCATACTCTGCCACCAGGCGATTGCGCTCGCGGCACAGAATCAACCCGATCGAGGCCTCATCCTGTGCGTGTCGCAGTTGTCGGTCCACTGCGGTGAGGTAGAAGCTCATCTTGCCGACGTATTCGGGCTTGAACTTGCCGGTCTTCAGATCGATCAGAACGAAGCGCCGCAACTCTAGGTGGAAAAAGAGCAGGTCGATGAAGAAGTCCTCGCTTCCCACCTCGATGCGGTACTGGCTGCCGACGAAGGCGAAGCCGCGGCCGAGTTCGAGGAGCAGGTGCTTGAGGCGGTCGATCAGCTTGCTCTCGAGTTGTCGCTCAGTAATCTGCAAGGCGACGTTCAGGAACTCGAAGGCGTAGGGATCCTTGAGCATCCGCTTGGCGAGATCTGATTCGGGCGGAGGGAGAGTCTGCTCGAAGTTGGTGATGGCCTGACCTTGGCGGTGATAGAGGTCGGAGTCGATCTGGTGGGTAAGGATCGCTCGGGACCAGCCTTGCTCGAGGGTTTTGTGGGCGTACCAGAGGCGTTCGGCTGAGTCCTTCAGTCGCTGGACGAGGACGATATTGTGGCCCCAGGGAATGCGGGTCAGAACGGGTAGTACGGGTCGGGCCCGCGATTTTGGAACAGCTTGTTCCAAAATTGTATCCGATTGACAATAGGATAGATAGAAGGAGCCTCTTCCAATATGAAATGAGCCTGACGGGAGGATG
>JAGMDA010000756.1 GCA_023128935.1 Candidatus Eiseniibacteriota bacterium
GGAGGGGAGTGCCGAGACCGTGGTGGCGGTGATCATGGTGACAGCCAGGGTCAGGGCCGCAGGCAGGAGTGTCGAGGATCGTTGCATCGTGGAGACCCTTTCGTCAGAAATTGGGCGGCGGAACGATGGGCTCAACTGGAACCCCCAGGTAGCTTCCGACTCGCTCCGCCTAGAGTCGGACCCCCTAAAGTAGTTTCCGCCCAGCTCCGCCGCTGAGCGTGTTGCCCATTATCATGCCACCCCTAACTTGCGTCCACCTCGATTCTGTGCGGAGACAGTTGCCAAGTGGGAAGTCATTAAGCCTCACGTGACCAAATGGTGGACATAGGAGTAGAATCGCAGCACGATTTGCGACAAGGGGGCTTCTATGCAGCACGTCTTTGGCCACGCACTGATCATCACCGGCTTCGTCTTTGTGATGATGCTGGTGATTGAGTACGTCAATGTCCTGACTAGCGGAGCCTGGCGGAAGGGGCTTGCCCGGAACCGGTGGGGCCAGTATGCCGTGGCCGCGTTGCTCGGCGCCGTTCCGGGCTGTCTGGGCGCCTTTATGGTAGTGGGGATGTATTCCCATCAGGTGCTGACCCTCGGGGCAGTGGTCGCCGCGATGATCGCCACCAGTGGGGACGAGGCGTTTGTCATGTTCGCCATGATTCCCCGGCAAGCGATCGCGCTGACCATCGCGCTACTCGTCATTGGAATGATCGCGGGGGCGCTCACCGATCTCTTTGCGAGGAAACAGAGCGGAGAGTGCACGGGTCTCGAGGTGCACGACAGCGCCCAGTGTCGGTGCTTCGCGCACGGACAGATCCTGCACCAGTGGAGGGAGTTGTCGGCTGTCCGCGGCATCCTGTCGACAACCCTGGCCATCTTCATCATCGCCATCGCCAGTGGTCAGGTCGGGCCCGATGAATGGAACTGGATCAGAGTAACCATCCTGATCCTGTCGGCCGTATCGCTCCTGATCGTAGGTACCGTGCCCGAGCACTTTCTCGAAGAACACCTGTGGAAGCACGTGGCGCGGCAGCATCTGCCCCGTATCTTCGCGTGGACCTTCGCTGCCCTGCTGCTAATGCACGTGCTGACCGATTATCTACATCTGGAGGGGCTGATCCGCGAAAACCAATGGGTCGTGCTCCTGATCGCCTGTCTGGTGGGCGTGATTCCCGAGTCGGGCCCGCATCTGGTGTTCCTGACTCTCTATGTCGAGGGGGCCATACCCCTGAGCATCCTGCTGGCCAGCTCGATTGTGCAGGACGGCCACGGCATGCTGCCCATGTTGGCGCACTCGCGGATGACATTTATAAGAGTGAAACTGATCAACCTGGCCATCGGTCTGGCGGTGGGAGCAGCAGGGTTGTTGTTCGGTGTCTAGGTGGTTGTGATTCTCCTGTTCATTCAAGCCTGGCACATTCCCCGCTGTGGGCTCACAGCCGAAACATCGCCTTGATTGCGCCCCAGGTGGTTTCGATCACCGGCGTCCCACCGCTTACTTCAGTCGCACAATGGGCATTGCGAGGAAGCTAGCTCCGCTCTCGAGACGGCAATAGTATACCCCAGGAGGCAGAAGCTTGCCCTCGTCGGTCCGGCCGTCCCACACGACCTTGTGTTCGCCAGACTCTGCCGGCCCATGGAATGGCCGTGCCACCAAGCGTCCGGCAGGATCATAGATGTGAACACAAACCTCGCCAGCCTCCGGCAGGAAGAATGAGATGGCCGCCGTCGAGCCGAAGGGATTAGGACAGCTGAGCAGGATCTGCGTCGGTGGGGGAATGGCGTCAGCCGCATCCACAGCGCTTTGGGCTTGGACGAAGATCGCAACGATCGACATAGACTGATCCATGGTGATGTAGAGAGGATTCTCCGTACCGGACGCATCCCCCGACCAGCAATCGAATTCCCAGCCGGGCTCGGGGTCGGCATTGAGTTCGACCTGTTCGCCTGCATCGTAGATGGTTGGCTTGTCCGGATCGCATCTGACGCTCCCGCTGCCCACGACCGTGGTTTCCAGCGGGAACCCCTGCCCAGCGTCGATGAGTTGGCTCACGATCGAAGCCACTCGATCCTGGATGAACTCGCGTACCCGCTGAAACGCGTCGGCAGACGAGCCGGTCTGCTGGAAGGGATCGGCATCCATGGATGCGGAGATCACCAGCTCGATGTGATTTGCCAAGGCGAGCATCTCGGCCAGGGACAAGGGCCCGTTTACGAGATCTTTGTAGGTGGTGTAGTAGTCTGCCTGGAAGGTCGGGTAGCTGAACGGCGCACCGGACTCGTCCAACTCCTCGATGAGCCCCTGCTGTAAGTGCCCCGGCCCGGAATCAAGAAGAGGCATGTCGGTCACCTGACTTCGCATGGTCGTATCCAGGTCCCACGGGAAGTAAAGACGGGGTTGCTGGCCGGCCGGATCGTCGCCGGGGAGGATTGACCAGTCGTAGTAATAGTAGTTCGTCATCTTCTGGACTGCGCCGTCTGTATTGGCGATGAAATTTTCAGCAACCGCGAAGGTCAGTAGGTTGGGCGTGTTCACCCGCCAGAGCGTCTGATCCAGCCAGTCGCCTGGGGTGGGTTCCTCGGGTGGCTGGTGGGGGTGGTCGAACGGGTACCAGCAGAAGGCAAATGGGTTCGTTTCAGACTCGCGGGTTTTCTGTTCCTCAACCTTGAAGAGGAACCCACCGTTGTCGATGCCGTGGTCGGTCAGGTAAGTCTTGTCAACCTGTTCGACATTGGAGTAGAGCCCCTTGTACTCGCCGTTGACGTAGACCTCGGCCCAGGCCGATCGGCCGGCGACGAAGCCGGCAGCCTGGTAGATTTGCCAGGCCATACCTTCGGTCACCAGGGCTCCATCGGAACCGTTCTCCAGGCTCAGCTTCTTCTTGCCGGCAAACGTCTGCCCAGAGACGAATTCATTGATGTCGAGCTTGAGAGAAACCTTCTGGGGGTTTTGCTCGGACGGTTCGGCCAGATCGTTCTTGCGACGGATGCCGATCAGAATCGGCTCGCTTCCGCCACAGCTCAGATACGCCTCCCAATACGTATGGGGAAGCGGGCAGACCCCCTCGGGACAGGAGACAAGCAGTGACTCCCAATCGGCCGAGTTCATTGTGATATCGAGCGTGAGAACCTGATCAGGGTTGTAGAGGTCGTTGCAGTCCTGTGCGAGACTCGAATGCGTCAAGCTCCCGGTGACGATGCAGGCGCACAGGCAGAACAACCCAATGGAACGTCTCATATGCGCCTCCCAATCCGCGCAAGGCCCGCTGCCAACATCCAGGACATGTTCTCTGTCTAGTAGACGGGAACTTGGGCCAGGAAATACACGCAACCCTGACGACAGGTAACCGCCTCATCTATCTTGCGTCAGACACTGTCGATGATGTGCCGTAGACGAAGACACGCATAGAGAGGATCGCGGAGCAGCGGCTGAGACGGCAAGTAGGATCTCAGGCAGGTGGATGCCAAGGCAATTGGAGTCAGGCAACTCCAGAGAATGAAAGGCGATAGAGTTTCGGGACGCACAGGTGGTCTGAGGGCCAACCCTCGATATGATTTCTCCCCCCGTTGTGCTAGTCTTCCTGCCGGCGGGGCTGCCGCCCGCAGCGGGAGGCTGTGCGCGTCATCTCACTGATCATTACAGGAGGACCCACCTTCTCCCCCAGCTACGTGCATGCGGCTCCGCCGGTCGTCCGTCTCGGGCTCAGGACCAATAGGACATTCTCATCAAACCATGTGATTGGGGCCGGGCGTTTGAAGACCCTTCTGATCCTATCCTGGAACTCCGAAAGCGCCTGCTCGAATTCGTCCCTCGTGTACAGAGCAAACGTCGAGTAGTGATGCCTGCAGGCCTTCTCGACGAGCTGCTCAAGCGGCGCTCTGCGCTTATACCGAAAACACTTCACTGCGTCCAGTGACAAGTAGCCCACCTCTCGCACCCCCGCCACCATTTCATCAAGTTTGTATAGCCGGGTTTCTTTCTCCACGAACCGGGGGAAATACCGTCCCCAGATGCTCCTGGCGTTCTGGCGTCTCGTGCGGGTATAGATGAATACTTTCCCGCGACGGCTGATGATGTTGGCACACTGGGAGATGAATCTCGGGAAGTTCATATGATGGATCGCATTGAACGTCACGATGCAGTCCATGGATTGATGTTCCAGCGGGATCTCTTGTGAATTCGCCTTGAGCGTTCGAAACCGGCTAATCCCATGGCTACGAAGATATCGCTGGGTCTGGAGCAGCATCGACTCGTCTCTATCGATGCAAGTCAGATGGAAGATATCGAGATGTCGTAGCAGCAGAAGGTCATAGCGTCCTGCTCCACAGCAGATGTCTGTGGCTCGAAGTCGCTTTAGTGGTACCATGCACTCAGCAATAGCGAGAATCGGTTCAAGGTCGCTCGTCCGCAGACTTCGGTACGACGGGGCAATGAGTGAGAAGTGACGGTGCATGACGTGCGCAGTGTCCATGGCTGCCTTCCTGCCTGACAGTACAGGTGGAGACCGAAGGTCCAGAGATGTCTCTGCCGGCCACGAGAATCGACCGTTGGTAGGATCGGGAACTGGCGCGGTGACGGTAGGCCCGGCCTATCTGTTGGCTCCACGTTTCCTCTGGAAGTACCTCACTAGCCGGACCATAGTTCCGTTTCCAGACCCCTGTGGGTCCCAGAAACCTCGTGTCCGCCGACTTGACACCATCATCTTACCACAACTCCGAACTTCATGGGTCTCGGAGAGGGATGATCGGGCCAGTAGCCCGTGAAGTGCCAGTGTTGATTGGTGTTCGGGGATAGGCGTGGCTCAAGAGGATCACGGAGCGGCCGCCTGAGGGCAAGAACGATCTCCGGTTAGTGAACCCAGACTGTTCTCAGGATCGATCAAGTCCAAGGAATGAAGGCCGACAGGGTTTTCGGGACCCAGTGCGGGACGGAGATCAGTCCGGCTCTGGAATTCTGCTTCCTGATTGGCCATGATCTGACCCTCCTCTGAATCCCCGAACCAATCTTATCACTAGTCCAGCCTCAGAGAGGGACGGTGTAATCCGGTCAAGCACTTTCGGCCAATCTCGCTTTCTGATTCTGTCGAAAACACCGCCACGGCCCAAATCACGCAACTGTCGGATTTTGCCGTGACAACGCCCGCCGGCGGATCTGCCCAGGGCGTGTACGGCCTTTTCGAAGTATTTCGCCTGGTCAGTTATGCCGGTGAGGGCGTTGACAACAATCGCACTGACATGATCATTGCTCGCTTCGACGCGGTGGTCAATCCCTGCAGTCCGGTGGAGCCGATGCATCCGGATTCGGTGTATTGCAACAACTACGGTATGTCCTTTGACGAAATGATCTGCGCTTACGTCGACGAAAACACCTCTGCTTTCGATTTCCTGAACCTGGGTGGAACATACACTTTCCATGTTATTGCCAGCGCCGAGGTGCCAGCTCTGGAGAGATCAATAACCATGGTGGATCACGAGCCTGTGATCACAAACATCGAGAACGGCGATGCGCTGTCCGTTCAGGGATTCACCGTGGAATGGAATGACGTTTCGGGCGATAGCGTCACTGTGGTGCTATCGATCTGCCAAGAAGCGTTGGTTTCAAAACGTTTGCTCAACAATGGCAGTGTCACGTTCACAGCAGACGATCTGGCAGGCCTCAATCTCGGTGCCTGTGTCCTGACTCTGAGTCATTACGAACGTATCACGCTGGACGACGCTCCGGGCTACGATCCAAATAGTTACATTATCGCTGTTACTAGCGACATCAAATCGGTCTATTTGAGTGATCAGTCCGGACTCATCGGCCCCGACGGCGGTTCGGTCATGCTCGGCGATGACGGGCGGCTTGTGATTCCCGCAGGAGCTCTGACCGAAAGCATCCTTTTTGAAGCCGAAATCAATCCCTCACCTCCGGCCGGCCCCGAGGGCTATACTTTGTTGTCTCCTGTCTATAGCATACAACCCAGCGGAACAACCTTCGCCGAAAGGGCTACGCTGCGTTTTAGCTACTCGGAAACAACCCTTGGCGATGCCGTGGAAGACGACATCGTCATTTTCACCAACGCGGGCAGTGGTTGGGAAGAACTCGATAGCAGTGTTTATGAAGACGAGAACTTCGTGGAATCCGGAATATATCATCTCTCGGATTTCGTCGCCGCGGTTCCTACGCCCATCATCACTGAAGGCATCTACGCCGTTCTGCAGGTGAACATGACATTTTCCAATCACGGCGAAACAACCATCAGCAGGAGCGACTTGCTTCACGCCCGTTTCGATGCGGTCGTCGCCGAAGACCCGGTCACACCGCTGCAGGCGGGAACAGTAACCTTCGGGACCTGGGAGCTGGAGTGGGATGGCGATGACTCCTATTCTTATGTCGATTATATAGACCACCAGTACCTAACCATCGGTAGCACC
>JAGMDA010000757.1 GCA_023128935.1 Candidatus Eiseniibacteriota bacterium
GCGTTGAAGCTGGTGTGCATCTTGTATCCATAGAAGTAGTCCGGCACTCTCTTCTTGTGTCCCCTTTCGTCCCGCACGGTGCGGGTGTGTTTCACTCCCCACTTGGCACTGGGATCGCGAGGACGCTTGCCCTTCTTCTGCCTCCGGTCATCCTTCTGCACATTCACGTCGGCCAGGCTATGGGTGCTGTCGATGACACGTACAGTTCAGTGTCTGTATCTGCAGCGAACCAAAGACCACGCCGCTTTCCTGAGCGATCTGGATGATGCCGTTGAGGAGCTTGGTGTAGGCCTTGAGCTTCCCGTTCTCCACCTACGGTCCGGTTCTTGAAGACCGTCAGAGTGGAGTGGTCGGGCACGGGCGCGTCGATGGCCAATCCCAGAAAGTACTTGGCAGGCAGGTTCTCCTGGCAGTACCTCTCCACGTCACACTCGGAGAGATTGTACAGATAGGACAGCAAGAGCATCCGTAGCACAAGTGAAGGCTCAATTGGTGGTCGCCCAGTCCGAGCCTTGCCCTTGTAGTACTTGACCAGCTTGTAGGTGAAGCGTTGCCAGGGCACCACTTCCTTCAACTTGCGCAGAAAGTCGTCCTGGGGAACAATCCGGTCATAGAGATAATCGCCGTAGAAGGAAGTCTTGCCCGTGGACTGGAACCGTTCCCTGCTCATACCTGGCCCTCCCATCCAAGAGTTGATGTCAGAGCCAAGTCTACTCAAAGGCGCTGCAAAGGCAACCTACCCCAGACTTCTTCGATGCTCTCCTCAAAAACTCTTGACAATCTGGACAAGATGTGCTATATTATGTGTGTAGGGTCTCGAGAGATTGATGAGTTAGCTGTCGGCCGCCTGGTCGAAAGGCCACAGGCCGGTAGGCGGGGAAGCGGGGAGTGATCCCCGAAGAGCCGTAAGCCAGGCGAAAGGCGACGCAAATAGCGAAGCCGGGAAACTGGTAACCAAGTACCTTGAGAAGGGGAAACCCGGGTCGAGGGAAAGGAAACCGAGCTGAAGCTGGGAGGGCGAGCGTCCACAAGGCGCTGAACTCCAGGTTTGGTGATCGAGGGTAACGCTCAAAGGTCACTTGAGGCCCTGCGTCCCTGTTGGGGAGCGAGCAAAGCGCGGCCGGCCCGTCTCGAACGACGGGCGGGCCGTTTTCGTTGGGCCCACTCAGCCGGTGGGTCACTCGTCGCGGGACAGGTCCACCGCAGCACCTCACTTACCATCGGGCCATGACCTTGACAGACTGTTCCAGGAGGCCAACATGAAAGTCCTGCTCTTGAGTGGCAGCCGCAACCCACAGGGCAAGACCGCGCGCGCAGCCAGCGCTCTCCTACGTGGCGCCGCTCTCAAAGCCGCGACCACCGAAGCCCTTTTCCTACCCCAGATGACCATCGAGCGATGCCGCCAGTGCGAAGACAATGGCTGGGGCATATGTCGCAGTGAAGGTCGTTGCACCATCGGCGACGACTTTGCCCCGTTGGTGGCCAAGATTCGCGAGGCCGACGCCGTAGTGTTCGCGACCCCGGTTTACTTTTCCGATCTGAGCGAGAGCCTTCGCGCCTTTCTGGACCGCTTGCGCCGCATCTCAATGTATGAAGATGGTCGCCTTGGCCTCACCGGCAAGCCTGCCGTGGGCATCTGTGTGGCGGGAGGGGGCGGCGGCGGCGCACCGAATTGCTGCCCGAGACTGGAGACGATTCTCCGCAGATGCGGCTTCGACCTTATCGACATGGTGCC
>JAGMDA010000758.1 GCA_023128935.1 Candidatus Eiseniibacteriota bacterium
CCAACACAATCCGGACCTTGCCCGGATCCTTGCCGTTCGCCTTGTCGTCGAGGTACTCCTGGAAGCGCTTCTTGCCAGTCTGTCGGAGCATCGTGGTCATGCCGTCATTCCTCCGCAACCCGCTTTCCGGCCGCCGTAGTCCGATAGCGTTGCAAGGAGCTCGTTGGCTTGTCCGGGACCGGCAGCTCCAGCAGGCCAGCATCGAGGAGTGGGCGGATCACCTGATCGCGGAACTTGGTCCGATCGGATCGGCCGCAGAGTTCCAATAACTCCTGGATCGGTCTCGCATCCCTCGCCGCCTCAAGGACTTGGACTTGGTGCCGGCTTAGTGCCAACTTAGTGCCAACTTGGTGCCGCCTTGGTCCCGACTTGGTCCCTCGGCTCGGCCCGGCCCGATGGGGGCCGGACAGCATCTCCCCCGTGATCCCGCTCGGGAGACGAACCCGCGGGCCGGGGTAGCCCCGGGAACCCGGTTCGCCCCTTGCGTCCAGCGTCGCGCCGGGTGCAATGACGCGGGGAATGGCGCATCGGCGCCGCGCTATTCCTGCACTATTCATCACGCGCTCTCCGAAGCCAATACCGCGCGCCCCGGCCTCGACCGGCCGCGATGACCTTCCTGTCACCCCCCAGCAGCTTGACCACCTGCGTCTCGACCGGCGGCGGAGGCTCGAACCGCTGCAGCATGGCGGCGATCTCTTGCTGGGTTTTGTCGGCGACTTGCTGGCCTACCACCTTGCCGGCCGGCGTGACGCCGATCAGCACACGGCCGCCCCGACCGTTCAGGAAGCCGCAGAGGGTCTCCCCGGCACGCGAGAGCTGGGCGGTCGACTTCTTGAACTCGACCGTCTCGGATTCTCCCGCGTCAACGATTCGCTGCAACGCTTTCAAGTCCACGTTCCGCCTACTCCAACACAATCCGGACCTTGCCCGGGTCCTTGCCCTTCGCCTTCTCGTCCAGGTATTCCCCGAAGCGCTTCTTCATCTCAGGAAGCGTGGCCGGAGAGCCGCCGGTCAGGAGCGCCGTTCGGAGGTCGTCGGTCATGACCACCACCTTTGAGAGGCCGGACAGAACCTCCTTCACCGCGTGGATGAAGTCGTGGCCCAGATCGTCGGGCAGCTCATGCGATGCGATGAACGCATCCACCAGCTCGCGGGCCTCCGGCTTCAGTAGTTCGAGCTGCTCCTTGGTGGTGGGATCTCCGAGGTTCTCCAGCAACGTACGCGTCCACTCCGAGAGCAGCTTGTCCAGGATGTCGTCCAGCTCCGACAGCACCCGATCGGCTGGGGCTCCCACCGGCTCCGAACTCGGCCTGAAGGAACAGTGCGGGCACTCTGCAGATGCTTCAAGATCCTGCTCGGTCAGGGCAAGGCAGCTCTTGAGACTGCCGAGCCGGTCCTGGAAGTCCTTCAGGTTTTGGACGGGCATCAGGTCGATGGTTGCCAGGCTGTTCAGCTTATGGAGCCGCTCGTCCTTCGCCATCTGTGCCTTGCGCTTGTCGTCGCCGACACCGAGGCGCGCCCGAGTATGAAGGGTGAGATAGGCCCGAATGTACCCCTTCTTCAAATCGCCGAGCTTCTTGAGAACCTGCCGGCGGAATCCGGAGGCCGATCGCTTCGCCGGATCACCAACCTGCGAGAGCAACTCCTCCCGAACTTCCTTCATCCGACCCACCCACGCGTGGTCCGGAGGAAGCACCGCCTCCGCCGTAGACAGATACGATGCAGTGCCACCCAGTTCACCCACCAGATCCCGAATGGATTCGATCTCCTGCAGGGCATCCAGGCCGGCGTTGTGCTGCTGGACCTCCTTCCGGCTGTGGCGGAAGTTCTTGAGCTTGCCAGGCGAGGAGTAGGCCTGCAGCGACTCGAGGAACTCTTTGGTCGTGTCCAGCTTGGCGCGGAGATCCTTGCTCGCATCCTCGTCGAGCAGATTCCGGCCCCAGAAGTGGAAGCCGGTCTGAAGAGCCTGCTGGGCCATGACCAGTTTCTCCACCCGCTGCGTCACGGCCTTCTGCAGTTCCTGGACAGGTTCCTCCTTGCCCTGCGCCACGAGTTGCGCCATGCCGGGGGTCAGGCCCAGAAGCTCGAAGACCGCCTTCAGAGCGGGAATGTTCCACTCCTTTGGCCGCTCGAGGTGCTTGAAGTTGGCGAGATCCTCGGGCGGCGTGGCGGCGAGGACGGTCACGTCGGTGGCGTCGAACTTCTTGCCCGGGATAGCCAGGACCAAGTCGCCCGAATAGACCAGGCTCGCCAGCAGGACGACCAGCCAATCGGGCTCCAGGCGGTACTTCTCTGGAGCCATATACTCGACGTCCTGCACCGTGTGGATCAGCTCACCGCGGTTGAGGACCTGGCCCGTGCCCTTCTTGCCCAGGAGATCGAGGATGTGCTTCGCGTACTTGGAACGGCTTGGGTCGAGCCGGTCACCGTCAAGGAGCTCGAGCGCGTCGAGAACCCTTGTTCCCTGTTGCGTCTTCGAGGCGCCGGCGATCCAGCGCAAGGCATCCTGCACCGCCTGCCCCCGGCTGTCCTTGGTGAAGTATGCCGAGAAGATCGGGTACTCGGGTGCCTGGTCCTCGAAGTGCGCGGCCAGGGCGACCGAGCCGACCGTGTTGACCATGTCCCGGATGTTGGCTCGGGCGCCCGAGGTCGCTGTGAGCTTGCCCTTGACCCAACCCACGAGCGGCTTCGTCCTCCCCTGGTAGGTCACCGCGAATGCTGTCGTCATGTGTTCCTGGAGCCACTTCCCGAGGCCTCGCAGGAAGGCGGAGGTCTTCGCCTCGTAGACAGACTTGGCATGACCCGATGCGCGGGAGGCCAAATCTAGCGCCGCAGCGCAGTTGCGGAGCGCATGGCGGAACACGTCGTCCTGGCCGGTCAGGCGGAAGAACACTTCGTCCGCCTGTTTCTCGTCCTTGAAGTCCGGCGGGTCGTGCGGCTGGATGAAGTAAAGGTAGAAGT
>JAGMDA010000759.1 GCA_023128935.1 Candidatus Eiseniibacteriota bacterium
CGGAGAGGAGAAAGAGGGACTCATGCGCCAGTCCAGCGCGGGCCAGTATCTCGGATCCTCCCTCCTCCCGGTCCAGGACGGTCAGGACCTTGGCAATGTTTCCGCCCTGCTGGCGAACGATCTCTGCCGCCCGCACGAGCGATCCTCCTCGCGTTATGACGTCGTCGAGCAAGACCACGCGGTATCCCGAGTCAAGGTGACCCTCCACCGGGCGGCGCAGGCCATGCTCCTTGGCACCACTGCGGACGATAAAGGTCGGCAGGGGCTTGTTGTGTATATGACTCAGGATAGCCAAGGCGCCCGCGAGCGGATCAGCGCCCAAGCTGGGTCCGCCTGCGGCGTCGGGCCAGTCTGATGTGAGCCGATCCAAGATGAGCGTTGCCGTAAGGTAGGCACCTTCCGGATGAGTCGTTGTCTTGCGGAGGTCCAGATAAAAGTGGCTTGTTCCACCGGACGCGAGCCGGAAGGATCCGAATTGGAGCGATTCTTGGCGGATCAGGTCGCGGAGTCGCGCGCGTGTTCCCATGCGGTCACTTTCGGTCGTGCAGAAGAGTTTCATGTTGCCCGCCTCATGCGCCCCGATGTTACGGTCAGAGTGCCAAACCGGCCAGCACCTGCGGCGAGATTCAGCAGAAAAAGCCTAAGGTCGCCCGCTGGGAAAGTCAAGCCGTGCATTCCCGGTGGGAGGTGCTGGAAAGTTCATGACGCAGCAAGGCCGCCCCACCTACTGAGCGAGTAGGCGCGGCGGCCAGGTCCGTTCTTGCGCGGGCCCTTCGGCCGCATGTCTCACCAATAAGCTACGGCCCTGCGCGTACCTATGTGCCCTGGTGAGACATGCGAGCCAAAGGCGTTCGGAGAACTAGGATTCCAGCTTGGTGTCCGGCACCTGCGGGTGTCCCTCGTCGCCGGATGGAAGCCCAGGACCAGGCTCATAGATCCCATCCGGGCTGAGGCCCTGGGGATCCTCCATACGCGGCTCGGAGTCAGCCGCCAGGCCGTAGGAGAATTCCAGAGGACCCCACAGGGCGCTCTCATAGCCCTCGGTGTCCACGGCGCTCAGCTTGAAGTAGTTCCAACCGGTCGTGAGGTCTGCCGAGACCAGGAGGTAGTATGTCCGGTCATTGGGGAGTAGCGCTGCCCCGCTCAGGCAGGTGTATGCATCTCCCCGATAGGGATTTGGATCGTAGGCATAAAGCCGGTAACCGGCCAGGTCCTCCTCGGTGTTGGCATTCCAGGTGAGCTTGATCCCTTCCGCCGCCCGCCTCGCGACCTCCAGACCGGAGGGCATTGCGGGCGGATACCCATCGGATCCCGTTGCGGCAACGCTCAGATCCGGGGAAGAAGCGTTGCCATCCGTGCTGCAGCCACAAGGTACCAGGACAATGGTTCCACTAATGAGCATCACGCTGAACAGTGTGATCAGAGCGCTAGAGCGATGCATGCTTAGTCCTCCTCAACTGGTTTGACCGCCATCGGCCTCGCCGGAGCTGTCCGTGAGGTCTTGGGCGTTGGTTGCGGACCAATTGGCCCCGTTCGAGCGCTCACGGGAACAAGGGCCGTGCCGCGGAAGGCGGCTACGTTTCCCCAAGGCCCACGGGGGCCTGGTTTGGCGGCGTGGAACCACTTTCGCTTGCCAATGCCACCCTCAGCTAGTTGGCTATCTGCCTTTATGGCCAGATGAGCGCTTCGTTGCTTCAGGGTTGCATGGCAAGCTGCAATCTCTGAGTCTTAGCGGTTGCAGATCGCATCGGGATTGGCTGCTTGAGAGGGGTATCGGCCCACATGGCGCGCAAGTGTATGACCGGCCAGCTTCGGCTCCTTCTTCTTGCATGGTTGGGCTTTTGGGCACTGCAATCTGCGTGTGCCTGGGCTGAGGATCGCATGGGGGTCCAACCCTGGGGCCCCCCACTCCAGCCCCCCTTGCGCCTAACCGGCACCTTCGGTGAACCGCGCAACGGGCACCTGCATACGGGAGTGGATTTCTCCACTGGAGGGGAGATCGGGCTGCCGGTCCTGGCTGTTGCCGCCGGTTCTGTTGTGCGGATGCGCGCCAAGGCTTCCGGCTACGGCCGAGCGCTGTACTTGCAGACCGACCGAGGAGAGCTGGTTGTCTATGGGCACCTTGACCGGTTTGCCCCCGAAATCGAGGCGCTGCTATACAAGCACCAGCTTGCCCAGGGCGAGTATGAAATCGATCTGTCGGTTGCCCTTGGCGAGCTGCGATTCGAGCAGGGTGACACACTGGCCTTCTCCGGAGCGACCGGCGCGGGCCCGCCGCACCTTCACCTGGAATTGCGTGACGGGGAGACGCCGATCAATCCCCTCCTGTGGGGGATCGAGGTGCCCGACAAGGCCGAACCCCGGGTAGGACCCGCACGGCTGCGCGGCCTTGCGCCTGACAGTTGGGTGAACGGTGAGCCGGCCATGGAGTTTCCTTGTGCTCATGCCGATCCCATCCCGGTCTGGGGAACCATTGGATTCGAGGTGGCGGTGCTGGATCGCTGTGGGTTGACCGCTGCGCGCCTGAGTCCCCTGCGCGCCGCCGTTTTCCTGGACGGCGAACCGCTCTTCAGCCGCATTTTCACGCGCCTCGACTTCTCCCGCGGCCGCGAGTTAGGACGGATCTACGGCAGGCCATGCGCAGGATCGAAGACCTGGGTGCTGCGCATGTACCGTTGGCCGCTCGGGGCCGATCCCGATCAGACCGAAGGCGATGCGGGGGCGGGGCTCGCGGATGTGCGCGCTCTCTCGCCCGGAAGGCACACGCTCTGCTTCGAGGCCCAGGATGCCGCGGGCTATTGCACAGAAGCCTCGTGGGAGATCGAGGTGACTCCGCCCATGCTGCCCGTGGCATGGAAGGCCGAGCATCAGAACGGAGGCTGGCTCCTGGGCCTGCGCCTGGCCGAACCAGTCGATTCCCTGCGGCTTCCCCTTCACTACCGCTGGCGGCAGCCCGGGATTGATGGCGCAGCGGGCGGGGGCCGGTGGATGCCGCTGGGTCAGGGCTGGTTTGCAGCCCGGCTACCACTTCAGGGGCCCGTGGAGGTTGAGGTGTCCACCAGCGAGGGTTGCCGGATCGTATCCCCGATCCTGCTAGGCGGCCGCGGGGAGATCGAGCTGGCGAGGACGGATCTCCGCCTGCGGGTGGATGAAGGGATGGTGCTTGTCGAGGTCAATCCCGCCTGCCCCTTCCCGGGGATGCCGGAGGCCTGGATCGAGCTGATGAACGGCGAGAGGGTGCCGCTGACGCCGCGCGGCTGTCCACCGTCCGGCGGGTGGAACTTCAGCATCGCGCCCGATGCCTTTGCGGGGCAGTCGCGCAGCTTGTGCCTCGCTTTCCCAAGTGGGGAGGGGGAGATTCCCCTCCCGGACCTGATCGGCCTGCCGGAGAGCGGAGAGGCTCTGGAAGCCGGCTGGCTGACCCTCCAGTCCGATCCCGGGGTCCTGGCCGGTTCCATGATCCTGACGCAGCGGTTTGCGGGTCCGGACGATTCGCTGAGGGTCCTGGCCCCGCTCCTGGAATTGGGGCCGCAGTGGCAGCCGCTGCTGCATCCCCTGCGGGTCAGCATTGCTACCGAAGCCCTCTACGAAGGGCCAGCAGAGCTGTCTGAACGATGGGGACTGTATCGCAGGACGTCAAAGGGCGAGTGGAGCTGGGTTGGCCGAGAGAGAACCCAAAAGGGTTTGGGTGGGTTTATCAAGGAGCTGGGCTGTTTCGCTCTGCTGGAGGACAGCGAGGCTCCAGCTCTCGCGCGTACTGATCCGCCCGCCGGTGCCGTGCTGCCGGCCTCCCCGCGCCGACTGCGGGCATGGATTGTGGAAATCGGGAGCGGTTTCAATCCCATGCAAGCTGATATCCTTCTGGACGGCCGGATGATGCTGGCTGCCTGGGACATCGATGAAGAGGTCCTGACGGCCATGGTGAGCGGCCCATTAGATCCCGGGCCCCATGAGTGGGAGGTTCGGATTATCGACCGGGTCGGTAACCGCTGTGATGAGATCCTGGAGTTCACGGTTACCTCTCATTGACCTATGACGGCTCCCAAGAGAGGTGTAGGGAGGCTTGATGCCGGGCGGATGGTTGGAGTTCGAACTCCCGCTGGTTCAACTCGAGCAGCGCATCCGTGACTTGCAGACCCTTGCCGGCAAGCAGGGTCCTGATGTCGCGGATGAACTCCGGAGTTTGGAGCGCAAAGCGGATCGTCTGCGCAGGAAGATTTTCTCCAAGCTGACGCCGTGGGAGCGGGTCAAACTGGCCCGGCATCCTCGCCGCCCATACACCCTCGACTATATACAGCACCTCTTTACCGACTTCTTTGAACTGCACGGCGACCGCGCATTTGGCGATGATGCGGCGCTAATAGCCGGCTTGGGACGCTTCGAGGGCCGTCCCGTTGCAGTCGTAGGGCACCAGAAGGGACGCAACACAAAGGAGAACTTGCGGCGCAACTTCGGCATGCCGCACCCCGAGGGCTATCGCAAGGCACTGAGGGTCATGAAGCTGGCCGAAAAGTTTGGCAATCCGATGCTCTCATTCATTGACACGCCGGGTGCCTATCCCGGCATCGGCGCTGAGGAGCGGGGCCAGTCCGAAGCCATCGCCCGCAGCATACGCGAGATGTCGGCCTTGAAGGTGCCCATCCTGGTTTTTGTCACTGGCGAAGGGGGTAGTGGGGGGGCCTTGGCCATTGGCGTCGGGGACCGGGTCTATGTGCTTGAGTATAGCTTCTACTCAGTGATCTCTCCCGAGGGCTGCGCATCGATCCTGTGGAAGACGCGCGAGAAGGCAGCACAAGCGGCCGAGGCGCTCAAGTTCACCGCGCCGGAGCTGCTGAAGCTGGGGGTAATTGACCAGGTTCTTCCAGAGCCGCCTGGAGGTGCACATCGCGATGGCGCCGCTATGGCCCGGACCATCGGGGAGACCATCCGCGGCGCTCTGGCGGAACTGGATGAGCTGACGCCGGAACAGCTCGTGGAACGTCGCCAGGATCGCTTCCTCTCCATGGGGGTCTTCGACGGTGGAACCTCAGGCAAGGAGATCGAATGAGAATCACACTGCTCGTCTGCGGGATGTCGGTCATGTTCTCGGTTGCGGTCGCGCACGGATCCGGGCCGGAGGATGAGGAAGAGACCAAGCCGCGCATCGCACTGCGGTCGGTACCGAACGATCTGACCGAACCCGATGCGGTGCAGAACCTGCATGCGGTGCTCGTGACTCCCTGGTCGGTCATCCTCTCCTGGACTGCTCCTGGAGATGACGGCGCCGATGGCATTGCGGATCTCTATGACATCCGCATGGCGGAGGGGGTTCTGGATGACGGGAAGGCTCAGTGGGAAATTACCTACGAGGCTACCGGACCATTTGCTCCGGGCCTATCTGGATCGCAAGAGGCCTGCACCGTCAGCGGCTTGGAGCCCCTCACGGAATACAGCTTTCTCCTCAAGACCTCCGACGAAGTTCCCCTCTGGTCGGATCCATCCAACATTGTGACTGTGACCACACCGGATGACCTAGGCGTTCTGCTGGTGAGCCCGGACGGGAATGCGGAGTTCTCGACTATTCAAGCGGCCATTGATGCTGCGACCGCCGGCGAGTTGGATCCGGGGTTCCCCGGGAGATTCATCATCTTGGCTGATGGTGTCTATCGCGGGTCCGGAAATCGCGGACTCAACTTCCGCGGCAAGCGTGTGTCGCTCATCTCACTGAGCGGCAATCCCGCAGCCTGCATCATCGACTGCGAGGGTGAGGATCGCGGATTCAGTAGATTCCCCATGTTACCCTACCTAGATCCGCAGCGCGGCGGACTGGGGCCGCCCAGGATTCAAGGGCTGACCATCCGGAACGGACAGGACGAGGACGGAGGAGGCGTACTCTGCGACCGGGCGCGTGTGCTCTTTGTACAGTGCCACTTCATCAATAATTATGCATCAAACGGTTCAGGAGGGGCGATCGCCTTCGAGAAAGGTGCCGGGACATTTGTCCAATGTATCTTCGAGCGCAATGAAGCCGCGGAAGTGGGTGGCGCTGTCTCACTCTACCGGTCGACTTGCGATTTCCGCCGCTGTGAATTCCGCGGCAATATGGCCGAAAGGGGTGGGGCGGTTGCCGCCGTTGAAAGTGCACTGCCGCCGGTCTGGGAACCTTTACCGGCATTCCAGGACTCGTTGCTTAATTTCCACTCCTGCCTGATCTACGCGAATCACGCCAACGAGTCCGGGGGCGCGATTCATTGCAGCGATGCCGATCTGACTGTCAATCAATGCACGCTGTCGCACAACCGGGCGATCGATACGGGTGGCGCCATCCACTGCCGCAGGGAGTGCCGGGTGGAGATGGTCAATAGCATCATCAGCTTTTCCTCCAATGTCAGCGATGTGATCCACTGCGACGGGGGTGACATCCTGATCTTCCTCGCATGCTGCAACCTTTACCGCAATGAGGATGGCAACTACGTGGGATGCATCAAAGGCAGGGACAGTCAGGGGGGCAACATTTCGGTCAATCCACTATTCCGCGATGCGCAGGCGGGGGACTTCCACCTGTCGAAAGATTCACCCTGTGCCCCTCTCAGGGGTTACGACTGCATCTTCTACGGCTCCTACGGAGCCCACCTCTGGTGAAGCGTCCGACTCTAATGCGCGGCTGCACTCTGGTTCTTGCTTCTTGCCCCTCGGGGGCTGGCGCGGAATTCCTAGCAAGCCCCGCCGCGGCCGGGTCCGCATAAGGGC
>JAGMDA010000076.1 GCA_023128935.1 Candidatus Eiseniibacteriota bacterium
TCGTGGAGACTTAGATCTTCGGTGTGGGATTCAAGCACCAGTGGGCGGATCTGAAGAAAGGCGAACTCATGTGGTCCTTCCTCCGGCTGGCGGATGTTGACCGCAAACTCCATTTCCACATGGCAGGAGAAGCTGGTCTTGCCCACCTCCATCAGGAATCGAAGTACGTCGGGGAGCGGAAAGTAAGTGCCTGAGAGAACACCTGCCATTGTGATCAGCTTTATACCGGGACGGAATATGCCCTCGTAGACCGCATCATTCTCCGGCGAATAGACCGACGCCACTGCTTCGAGCGTTCCGTGCTTGATCGCATCGTCCTGGCCAAGATGAGCCAGGTTGGTGTCGAGCTCTATATCATGGCTGACCCCGCTGCCGGCGGCTGTACCGTCATCTGATCGGGCGTGTACATCCCTACTGGATTGGTGGCCGCCTTGCTGACCGGGTCCTGGCTTGGAGAGATCGAGGGCATAGAACTGCCGCTGGGAGTTCTTCAGGTAGTCCCGCGTTGAAGAGAACTGGTACAGCCTGCGTGGTTCCTTTGGCGAGAATCGGACGCATCGACCTCCGTCGACGACAGTGCGGCCTAGACCTAGCGCCACTGAGGTAACGCCATCTTCAGGCTGCATATCTTTAATTGGGTAGTAGTTATAGGACCGGGTTACGCCTGCCAGATCGGGATAGATGTAGTGCTCGTGACGACGGCCGATGACCTGCTGGATCACGACCGCCATTTTTTCTTCTTCCAATCGGTTGGGCGTCGAATCAATGTAGCTCTTCGAATCAGTATAGTAGGTTGAGGCGTAGACCAGGCGAATCGCCCGGCTGAGTTCCTCCAACCGGATCTCCAGGTTCTCATGGTTGTTGGGGAGCATATATGTTTGATAGATCCCGGCGAACGGTTGATGGGAGGAGTCCTCCAAGAGACTGGAGGAGCGCACGGCCAGTGGGTAAGATACGCCGCTCAGAAAGGCCTGCAGCGCTCTGAGGGCATTGCTGGGCAAGGGAGTCGAGAGAAACGCTCTACGAACCTCCTCATCGGTACACTCGCCCAGGACCAGCGACGCGAGTTGGTTTTCTTCCATGAACCGGTCGAAGATGTCCGTGGCCACTACCGCTGATGGGGGCACAAAGATGCGCACGCCGGGGATGTGGTTTTCGATGTCGTAGGCGTTGATCAGCGAGTTGATGAACGCCAGGCCGCGGCCCTTGCCGCCCAATGAGCCGGAGCCGATCCTGGTGAAACCGCAGCCGGCATCAAACGACTCGTCAGAGAACTCAGCAACCAAGCCCGCATGCGATTGGGAACGATAGTCGCTGAGCGTCGAGAGCAGGAATGCGCGCAGTTCCGAGGCAGAGCGAAACTCGGTGGCCTTGATGGGACGCAGTGCCTTGGCCAGATCGAACTCGGTTCTGGCCATGAGCCAGGTTGAGAAGTCGTTCCGGGTGGCGTGAAAGAGCAGCGATTCATCGGGTACTGTTTTGACCTTCTCAACCAGGCTCCGTAGATCCTTGGCGGTCGCGACGAGTGTCCAGTCCTGGCGCCGGAAGATGAAGTCCCCGAAGCCTAGGTAGGTTCGCAAAAAGTCGCGCACCTTGTGCAGGAGCGTTTGGGATGTCTTGTTGATAAAGGTGGCGCCGATCGAGGAGGCAACTGTCTGATTGTCGGAGTCGGTCGATTGCATCAGCACGGGGATCTCGGGATCAGCGGCCTTGACCATGCGCGCAAAATCCAGGCCGGCTCCCGATTGAATCTGTCCATCCTTCGGGAAGCGGGCATCGACGATCACACCCAGAGCGTGTTCGCGGTAGCGCTGGAAGAGGGCGAATCCCTCTTCGTAGCACGTGGCCAGGAGGATCTTGGGACGCGCGCGCATGCGCAGCAGTTTCTGCATGCGGTTGACGCCCTCGGCCATGAGCGCCTGCGTCTGTTCCATGATCTCGGTGTAAAGCAACGGCAGGTAGGCTGAGTAAAAACGCACAGAGTCCTCAATCAGGATGATACTCTTGACACCAGCGAGCTTTGCGTCATGCTGGGCATTCGCGCGGTCTTCAGCCCATTTGATGATTGCCAGAAACAGCCGGGCATCACCCTGCCAGACAAAGATCCTGTCTACTTTTGTGACATCTTCTCTGGCCTTCAACAAGGCCAGTTCGCGGGTGTCGTATGCAAGCAGCACAACAGAAAGACCTGGGTTGATCTCCTTGACCATCCGCCCGAACTCGAAGGCATCCATCTCGCCCACACGGGGCATTGTGATCACCAGATCGGGTTGATTCTCACGGACGCTATCTATGGCTTCTTGGGCGGTTGAGACGCGAGTGATAGCTGGTGCATATCTCAGATTGAGTTCGACATACTCCGAGAAGAGCATCTCGTTCAGGTTGCCGTCTTCCTGAAAGGTGAAAGAATCGTACAGACTAGAAACCAGTAGAATGCTTCGCACGCGCCACGGCATCAGAGCCGAGAAGGGAATGCTCTTCTGCTCGCGCCGTCCGACAATGCTGTCCAAGGAGCGATATTCCATGCACCCACTCTATCAGCATCCCGCGGTGTGAGCCAGTGCCCAAGCTCGATCAGCACCTCCCGGTATGAGCTAGTGCCCAAGCTCGATCAGCGCCT
>JAGMDA010000760.1 GCA_023128935.1 Candidatus Eiseniibacteriota bacterium
GCGGCCAGCTATGAGTAGAGGAGGCGTGATGGTCTATCTGACCGCGGCAAGGCGCTGGACACACACCCGGGAGGGGCTCTTCCTGGGTGCTGCGATGCTCTTGATCGCGTGGACAGGGCCCGCCAGCGGCACCTCCGGCAACGCGCTGCTTGCGCTCAGTCCGGCACCAGCCACGGGTGGGTTCGATGCCCAAGCCTATCTCCAGGATCCGTTCGGCTGGCCCGCGCTCGCAGCGGAGCATCCGCATGGCTGGGGCGTGGCCTATATAAGCGAGAGTCCGCCTCCGGGATGGTCGAGGCCATTCCTCCTGCGTGGCGGCGGGAAAGCCTCGATTGACGGCAGCCTCCATCCCGGTTTTGGAACCGCCCTCGATGAGATGCTGCCGGCTCACAGCGCTGCCGTCCTGACGCTTCTTTCGGCGCCCGATTCGGCGGCCTGCTATCCTGGCAAACCGAATCCATATCCGCTTTCCCGGAACGGATGGCTCTTCGTGCATGACGGTGTGATCGACATCGAGGGGATTGTCCTGGGGGCCTGGCGCGCGGACTGGGGACCGGAGTGGGAAGCCTTCAAATCCTCGTATCCCCGCGACTACAATGGCAACGCCGATTCCACGCGGGGCAACGCCGGAGAGATTTACTTCCTCGCCCTCATGTTCGAATTGTCCCTTGCCCCGGACGATGTTCCAGCGGCTTTTCGCCGAACCCTGCTGCGGATGTCCGTCCTGCCTGGTTGGGAGGATTGGCAGTTCAATGCGATCCTTCAAAACACTGAATGCACCTGGGCCCTGCGATACGCCCCGGCGCAGGCAGAGCATTACCGCCTTTTCTACGGCCTTACGACATCCGGCACATACTGCATCGTGGATACCCTCCCCGCGGCTGGCGGTGAATGGGAGGAGGTTCCCAACTTCTCTCTGGCAGTTCTGCCTTCCGAGGGGAATGTGCAGATCCTGCCGATCGAGTTCTCTGAGGCCCCTGAACACCCTGCGGGCGGTGGGAGGCGTCAGGCGGATAGCGGTCAGGGGCAGGGAGGCGAGAGCGCGCTGGGCATCTGGCTGGCGGTTGCCGAATCCCCTTCAATCGGGGTCGTGCGCCTGCGCTATCAAACGCCAGTCGGCTCACAGGGGTTCCTTGAGATCTGGGATCTGGAAGGACGGAGCCTCGCTAGGGTACCTGTCGACGGAGGCGCCGGGAGCCTGGAGTGGAATCCCATGCCAGGGACGCCTGCGGGAATAGTTCTGGCCCGGCTCCGTGTGGGCGCTTTGCAGAGCAGGCAGCGCGTGCTGCTGCTTCCATAGGGATTGGTAATTGGCAGCTCATGTGCTTCGGGGGTGGTGGGTTGAGACAGGCGGCCATGTGATGCTGGATGCGGATTATGGCCGAGCCAGCCGTTTCGGAATAGCACGCCGGGCTGCCGGTGTTGATTTCGCACTGTAGATTCGATAGGGTTCCCTTTCTTGGTAGGGCTTCGGTTCCTCTCGCTTGCAGGGAGGCGTGCAGGAGAATGGGAGGCGCCCGTGGAGACCACCACCGACCCCGCCGGTCTAGCGACGGGCGAGGGTGAAGGGAGCGAGCCAGCTGCGCATGAGGATACAGCTCCTTCCTTACGGGACACTCCCTCGCAGATCGCGGAGCAATTGCAGGCTGAAGAGGTGCCTTTGCGGGACAGGCACGTAGCTGGATGGGATAGCAGGGATAGCAAGGCCATCTCACGCGGTCTTCGGCGGTCGGATGTAACGCCATTGAGTAGTAGGTGGAGCGCTGCGCTTCGTCTGGGTTTCTTCCTTTGCGCGCTCTATCTGTTCTTCGTCAGCATCGATCTGATGAGCGCTGCCTTCGGAATTATGGGCAAGGGGTTCACGCTCGGCCTGCTGAGAACGGCCTCCGACCCCATGGCTGGGCTTATCATTGGCCTGTTGATCACTAGCCTTGTGCAAAGCTCTTCTTGCACAACTTCGATCGCAGTGGGACTCGTCGCATCTGGCGCAATGCCCCTACGTTTGGTTGTCCCCATACTCATGGGCGCCAATATCGGAACGACCATAACCAACACAATTGTGTCTCTGGGACATGTTACCCGCCGCAGGGAGTTCGAGCGGGCTTTCGCCGCGGGAACTGTGCACGATTTCTTCAACGTGCTTGCTGTGCTTGTTCTCTTTCCTTTGGAGATTTTCCTGCATCCTGTGGAACGGGTTGCGGTCGTGATGGGAGGTACTTTTGAGGGTGTGGGCGGCGTGCAACTGATGAGTCCTCTCAAGGTGATCGTCAAACCTGTGACTGAGGCATTGGTTCACCTATTGCCTCAAGGTTTGCCCCTCCTGCTCCTTGCGCTACTT
>JAGMDA010000761.1 GCA_023128935.1 Candidatus Eiseniibacteriota bacterium
GTCGGATGGGTGATGTGAATGGTGACTGGGAGCCGGAGCCTGGAGGAAAAAGAGGGAAAGACCTCGGGCGTGACCTGATCACGCTGGCTTTCCCGGATACGCTGGTCGAACTGGCCGGCACGCCGGCGCGGCTCCCCTTGACAGTTACGGAGTTTGACAGCATCGGTGCGGTCTCGCTGCGCATCACATTCGCAGACAGCGTGCTGCAGTACGCCGAAGTGATCAGTCATGTACCCGGCGTGACGTTCCTCACGAATCTAGTGGGTGATGAGATTCGGATCGAGTGGTACGACATGACCGGCGGAGCCAATCCGATCATTATCGGTACCGACACGCTCCTGGCGGTGGAGTTCGACTTGGTTGGGAACCCGGGCGAGACATCTCCGCTTCATTTCCAGGCAACCTGCGCCATAGGGGATCCGCAAGGCGATCCCCTGGAGAACGTCGTCTACATCGATGGCAGCTGCATGCTTGGCGGTGGCAGCGGTGAGGTCACAGATCCGCGGGAGGAGATCACGCGCTACGACTTTCACCCGGTGCAGCGGGATCCGTCGGCGAAGCAGGTCGTGTTTGTGTACGATCTGCCGGTGGGCAATCGCGTGAGTATGCAGATCTATGACGTCGGGGGGCGCCTGGTTACGTGCTTGGTTGACGAGGTCAAACCTGTGGGGCGACACAAGACTACCTGGAGGCACGGGAACACACCTGGTCATCGGGTGCCGACCGGGATCTACTTTGCACATTTGCGGGCGGGCAGCTTCAGTCAAACACGCAAGTTCCTGATCGCGAGATAATAATGGACATGACGTTACTCGCAGGGTGCTGTTGCTAGGCGAGTAGGCGGACTTGCAGAGCTGCCACGCCGCTTGGACTCCCTCATACCATACGGTCGCTTCAACTCTCTATACCATACGATAGTAACGGCGCTTGCCCAGGCGGATGAGGACGCCCGTTTTGGGGATGATGGCCTTGGCATCGGTGTCGGTCAGTTGTTCCTGCTCGATCCGGAAGCCGCCCTGCTTCATGAGCCGGCGCATCTCGCCCTTTGACTTGACCAGCTTGAGTCCCGCACAGAGATCCACCCAAGTGGCATCCCGCAACTCTGGTGGCACGGTCATCTCGGGAACCTCGTCGGGGGCCTCCTTTTGCTGCACCACCTGACGGAACTTCTCCTGCGCCTCGTGGGCGGCTTTCTCGCTGTGGTATTGCTCCACAAGATTCCAGGCCAAGCGTTTCTTGATATCCATCGGATTGCTGCCTGACTTGAGTTGCGTGACCAATCGATCGATCTCCTCCCCGGGGAGTGAGCTGGTCAGCTCCAGGTACTCGGGGATGTGCTCGTCCGAGATGCGCATCGCCTTGCCGTACATGTCGAACGGATCTTCGTTGATGTTGATCGTGTTTCCGTAGCTCTTCGACATCTTGCGGCCATCAGTGCCGATGATGAGCGGATTAGTCAGCATCGCGTGCGGTGAATCACCGTAGTGTTCCTGGATCGCCCGGCCAGCAAGCATGTTAAAGTGCTGGTCATAAGCGCCAACCTGAACGTCACACTTGAGCGCGTAGGCATCATAGCCCTGCATCAGCGCATAGAGCGCCTCGTGAAAGCGAAGCGACTCCCCGCGCTCCATCCGCTGTTGAAAATCGCGGCGGGCAATGATTTGTTTCAGAGGAAAGATGCTCGCCAGATTAATGATGTCCGCAAACGAGAGCTTCGCGAGCCACTCGCCATTGTAGCGCACCTCTGTTTTACGGGAATCCAGCACGCGGAAGGCCTGTTCTGTATAAGTCTTCGCCAGATCCAGAACATCCTCGTGTGTGAAACGCTTTCGCTCGCTGGTCTGCCCACTGGGATCACCTATCGTGGCCGTGTAGTCACCGATTAGGAAGATCACTTTGTGGCCCAGTTCTTGGAACCTCTTGAGCTTCTGCAGTGGAACGAAGTGCCCAACGTGAAGATCGGTGCTCGTGGGATCGACACCCAAGTAGACGCGTAACGGCCGGCCGAGCTTAAGCTTATCGCGCAGTTCATCCTGCATCTGGGCACGCAGCCCCTTGCCCTCGGCGATCGCGCTGCCCCAGTCCTCCGTCTCGTCGGCAAAGCGCGTGCCGCGCATTAGAACCCCTACCTGCTCATCAATCGAGACTTGCCTATCGGCCACGTCGCATCCTCCACTCAGGTGTTGATCGCTCAGTCAGCCAGCCGGGGCCTATCCCTACCCTTTGATCACCGCCAGGGGCCGCAGCTTGGCCACCTTGAGGCTGATTCCCGCCTCGTGCATGACCTCGACAACCTGGCTGACATCCTTATACGCCTCACTCATCTCTTCGGCTATCGTGCGTCGGTCTTTCGCCATCACCTCGATTCCGCGCGCGCGCAGTTCCCCGATCAGGTCGCGGCCGCGGCCCTGGCGTGTCGCCTGGCGGCGCGACATGACCCGGCCCGCGCCGTGGCAGGACGATCCCCAGGTCTCCCGAAGCGACTTCTCCTGGCCCACGCAGATATAGG
>JAGMDA010000762.1 GCA_023128935.1 Candidatus Eiseniibacteriota bacterium
TGATCCCCTTGAGGGAGGCGTAACGGGGCTCATTGAGTCCCTTTTCCGTAGTCAGCACAGCCGGAAGGCTCACTTCCACCTCCTCTTGACCGCCCTCGATGGCCCGGTAGGTCTTGGCCTTGCCATTATCCTCCCACTCGAGCTTGTGGATCATCGAGACGTGGGGCCAGCCGAGGTACTCGGCCAGCGCAATGCCCACGCAATCACTCTCAACATCGATGCTGAGCTTTCCGGCCAGCACCAGGTCAGGATCCAGGGTCCTGATCACGTCGGCCAGGATACGAGCCGTGGCCAGACCATCGCCCCCCTGGTAGGCGTCATCTGTTACTATGACCCCTCGGTCTGCGCCCATGGCCAGGCAGGAGCGGATGGCTTCCTTCGCTTTCTCCGGTCCCACCGTGACGATGATCACCTCGCCCTCCCCTCTGGAGTCCTTGATCCTGAGGGCTTCTTCCAGCGCGTATTCATCGTATGGGCTTACAACCATTTCAACATCCGTGCGGTCGATCGACACCCCATCCGAAGCTACGACAATACGCGCCTCAGAACTTGGAACCTGCTTCATACACACAACAACCTTCACAGGTGGCATCCTCCCCGCGTCAAATCAGCTCGACAACAACCCCCGTTTTTCAAGGAACCGGCCACTAAAAGAAACGAGCCTCCGCGGGGCACTTCGCCTCGAGCGGAGCGCTCGTTCAGCTCGTCCTGCCTCTGCCTCACCGATGAGTGCCTGCCCCCCGGATATGCCGCACCCGCGCGTGCTCGGTTAGAAGCACTGGGCATTCCGAATTCGCAATTTACCAAACCGCTGAAACACGGTCAATCTAAAGTGAGCCCCACCTTGGCGGAAGCCCACCTCTTGGGATGCCGCCTTGGCCGCCTCGACCGCCGGGGGGTACCTGGGGCTCATACTCGAGTCCCGTCTCAAGCATCCGCCTTATCTCCTTTTCTGACAATATGTTCCATCCGGCAGGAATAGCTGGACGCGGGATCGAATCGATCTGCGTTTGGCTCAGGCGCTGGAGCCGCAACGTCCCGGAGATCTCCAGGGCCTCGAGGACAAAGTGCACCTGAGTTGGCCGCCTGCGCTCCTTGGTTACCGCGGACCCATATGCCACGCGGAGCAGCGATTGCCCCCCGGACGTCCTCAATCCCCAACTGGTAATCCCAAGGCTCTCCTTCTCGACCCACACCTCAGCTGCCGGGACAGTCGGGCCGAAGTCCTGCGGTCGACCAGAAAAGATCCAATGCTCTCCCCTACTTAGAAGCGTCGGGTGCTCGAGCAGCAGCAGCAGCGCCTGAGGCTGGAGGATAAGCCGGCCGAGGCGGGCAATTAGCAGCCCCTGCTCCAAGGGGCTCGCGGATTCGCGGCTATGGTGATCCGAGGGGCGAACAGTTGACTCATCCAGGCCACAGGACGTGAGCACGGCCCTCTCCCGAGGGATGTGGATACTCCATCCTCCAAGTCCAGCCCAGAGACTCATCACAGGAGAGAGCATCCCAGGGCGCAGCATGGCCCAGACCTCTCCAGTGTCCCGGAGTGCAAAGTGGAGATTGAGGGCAGGAATATTGCGCCCCTCCATCTGGAGCCGCACGCTGCCCCGTCCCTTGAAGTCGCCCGAGCGGATCTCACCGATTGCAGCTGCCAGAAGCGAGTCGGGGTTGACGAGCGCCTCCTCTGTCTGAGGGATCGAGGGTGGCGGGGGACGGCAGCTGCCCAGGACAGCGACTATCAGGGCTGCCCCGATCGCCAGAAGCAACTGGGAACGAGAACCCCAGGGGCTCTCTGCCAGGTGGGTACGGTAGAGAACGCGTTTGGGCATCATTCCCCTCGGCGAGATTGCTTGGCACCCTCGTAGGTATCATCAATCATGGCCGGATCTTCGCCAAGGTCCAGGATCGAACAGGCCTCGATCGGCTCCAACCCAAGTTCCCGCGCCTTGCGCACCAACTCCGGGCTCTCCGATCCAGGGTTCAGAAAAAATTCCCGCGGGCGCTTGGCTGCAATCTGGTCGAGCATCGTCAGGCCGATGCGTGGAGGCACATACATGGTGACTCTCTCGACCGGCCCCGGAACCGAGCGCAGGTCGGGGTAGGCCTGAAGGCCTTCGATCTCGGTTTCCTTTGGGTTCACCGGATAGACGGTGTAGCCCATCTTCTGGTGGGCCCGCACAGCCATATTGCCATACTTCGATCGGTCCTTGCTCGCCCCGACGATGGCAACGGAAGGTCGCATACGCCTCATCTCCTTTCCTTGCATACGCTATTTACGCGCGCATGCTCTGCAACGCGACACTAACAGGAGAGACAGCGTGGAGCAAAAGGTGCGTTGCCTCGCAGCTGGAAGGTGGGCTAGCCTCGACGCCAGCCCACGGAAGCCATGACAGTATCATTAGTATGAGATGGCCTCGGACCTGATCAGGTCCTGCCGTGGAAGAGATCGCATGGAAGGGGAAGCCCTTGGTAGGATTGGAACTGCCCGTTAAAGAAACCGATTTCGCAGTTGTCGATGTGGAGACAACCGGGCTAGGAGCAGCGGATCGGATTATCGAGGTCGCTTGTGTCCGGCTGCACGGCTTTGAAGAAACCGCGCGATTCAGCAGCCTGGTCACCCCCGGTATTGCGATCGCGCCAGCGGCCAGCGCGGTTAGCGGCATCACCGACGAGATGGTTGCGCGGGCTTCGATCTTTCCGGAGATCTCTCCCCAGCTGGAGCAACTCCTCCAGGATGCCGTTCTCGTCGCACACAATGCTCCTTTTGACCTTAGGTTCCTGAGCCGGGAGCGCAAGAGGTGGCAGCTTCAGCCCTGGAAGGGGCTCGTGCTCGACACGCTGCGCCTGGCACGCAATACCGTCACTCTTCCCCACTATAATCTCGAGGCCCTGCGTGAAGCGCTGCATCTCACCCATGCACCCAGCCACCGGGCGCTTTCAGATGTACTGGCCACCGTTTCGCTGCTCAAGGTGCTTGTGGATCGAATGGACCCCAAGCCGGAGAACTTGGGTAATCTGCTCAAGGCGCAGGAACCCATACCCATTACTTGGTCCGACGCAATGCGCGCGGGTGTACCGGAGGAGATTGTCCTCCCGCTCCAGAGGGCCGCAATGTACACAGAGATCGCTGAACTGGATTATGAAAGTCATTCGGGAGTCCATACCCACTGGGTTCACCCTCTTCAGATCGAGCACAACGGTCCGCTCCAATATCTGAGTGCTAGGATTATCGATGGGGGCGAGATCCGCAGCTTCCGCATCGACCGGATAGTGCGAGTGTGCACCCAAGGCGATTCCGGAAACGAGTAGGCTTCAACTGAATCCTGAATCCGCACAGTAGGAGAGAGGCCAGTGAATGCATCCAGCAGCAACAGATCCTGCCTGCTAGGAACAGGCACGCGTTGCTCCCACTGGATCGAGATCAGCCCAAAAGCCTATCGACACAACCTGCGCGGTTTACGCCACCTCCTCAAGCCAGATGTTAAACTGATGGCGGTGGTCAAGGCCAACGCCTACGGGCACGGCGCGCGCCTGATCACCCCCCTGGCGGTGGCCGCAGGGGCCGACTACCTTGGAGTGGATTCCTTGGCCGAGTTCGAGGAAATCCGAGATCTGTGTGAGGGCGTGCCGGTCTGTATATTGGGTCCCATCCTACCGTCGGAAGCTCAAGCTGTGGTGGCCTCCGGGGTCGAACCCGCCGTCTCGAGCATGGAGGTTGCACTCGCTCTGGCAAGGGCGGCGCGCACCACAAATCAGCACGTGAGGATCCATATTAAGGTCGAAACCGGAACTCACCGCCAAGGCATCCTGCCCGAGGAGATTCCGGATTGGTGTGCATTCTTTGCCAAGTATCCACTCATGCGTTTCCGTGGGCTGCATACGCACTTCGCCAATATCGAGGACACGACGGATCACACGGTCGCTCGCCGCCAGCTGGCTCGTATGAAGGAGGCCCGCCAAGTTTTCGCGGACTTGGGGCAGACGCCTGATATCACCCATTCCGCGTGTTCGGCCGCAACCATCGTCATGGAGGAAACCCATGGAGATATGGTTCGCCTGGGAATCGCCAGCTTTGGGCTCTGGCCTTCCAGAGAAACCTACCTCTCCACACTGCTCTCCCATCGCATGGGCCCCGAACTGCTCCCCGTACTGTCCTGGAAGGCACGCATTGCCCAGATCAAGGGCGTCGAGCCCGGGGAATTCGTCGGCTATGGCTGCACATTCCGCACAACCCACGCCATGCGCATAGCTGTGCTGCCTGTGGGCTACTACGATGCCTACGACCGCCGCCTTTCAGGCCACGGCTATGTGCTCGCAAGCGGTAAGCGGGCCCCGATCGTGGGGCGTGTTTGTATGAACATGACGATGATCGACATCAGCGACATCCCGGATCCACAGCTAGGCCAGGAGGTCACCCTCATCGGACGCCACGGTGCCGAAGTTATCACCGCCGACACACTGGCCGCGCTCTGCGGGACTATCAACTACGAGATTGTCAGCCGACTCGGCCGCCACATCCCCCGCATGCTCGCCAAAGAAGCCACCGAGTAGCCGAGGCCGGGTCCGCATATGGGCCCATAGCGAATCCGTCGCGTCTGCCCCGTCCAGGGGCAGGCGCAAGTTGAGCGCAGGGCCTTTATGCGGACCCGGCCTCGGCGAAGCCTACGTAGAGCAGCGCGGCCCGCTCTGTCTAGCCGACTGGCCAACCCGGGGGAACGTCAGTCATCATCGTGAGGAGCACGACGC
>JAGMDA010000763.1 GCA_023128935.1 Candidatus Eiseniibacteriota bacterium
CCGTCATGTTCCTCGGCACTTCGAGGAAGAGTCCGCTGCACGTTTTCGGGCGCGTCGGGGTTCTGCTCTTCGTGGCCGGAATGGCTATTTGCCTCTATATGTTCGGTATCTGGATCGTGGAGTCGGCACTCAGGGTGCGGCCGCTCCTGATCGGGGGCGTCATCCTCCTCATTCTGGGAATTCAGTTCGTCTCCATGGGGCTAATAGCGGAGATGGTGGTCAGCACGCGGCGCGAGGAAGACGAACATCTGATCTGCCGGAGGTTGCCTTAGGGCCCCGGTCCATTGATAGATTGGGGTAGTACAGTATGATCCGGGTCGAGTCGTATCCGGGTCCCCTCGGCGGCAGCGCATCCGCAGCATGCCGGGTGCGGAAAAGGCGGTAGTGTGTGGTTTTGGGAAGGGGGTAGTACGTGCGAGTTCTGATCACGGGCGGGGCCGGCTTCATCGGGTCTCACCTCTGCGATCATTTTCTGAGCCAGGGTCACGAAGTGGTCTGCATGGACAACCTGCTGACCGGTTCGGTGAGCAACATTGCCCACATCCGCGATCAGAAATTCACCTTTATTAAGTATGATGTGACCAACTTCATTTATATGGATGGGCCAGTCGACTATGTCCTGCACTTCGCTTCTCCCGCGAGTCCCATCGATTACCTGAGGCTCCCGATTCACACGCTCAAGGTGGGCGCGATCGGCACACATATGACCCTGGGGTTGACCAAGGCCAAAGGCGCCAGGTTCCTGCTGGCTTCCACTTCGGAAGTCTACGGAGATCCGCTCGTGCACCCACAGCCCGAGGAGTATTGGGGAAATGTGAACCCGACTGGTGTGCGAGGGGTCTACGATGAGGCCAAGCGATTCGCTGAGGCCCTGACGATGGCCTATCACCGCCACCATCACCTGGATACGCGCATTGTCCGGATCTTCAATACCTTTGGTCCGCGCATGAGGCGTGACGACGGCCGTGCGGTACCCGTCTTCATCAATCAAGCGCTTCGGGGGGAGGATCTGACGGTTTTCGGCGACGGCAGACAGACGCGATCATTTGGCTACATCACGGATCTTGTGCGTGGGCTGGATGCGCTGCTTAAATCCGAGGAGACAAACCCGGTCAACATCGGCAACCCGCACGAGATGACGCTCTTGGAAATGGCCAAAGCCATCATCCGCTTGACGGGGAGTTCGAGCAAGATCGTCTACCGCGATCTCCCCGAGGATGATCCCAAGATCCGCCAGCCCGACATCAGCCGTGCGGAGAAAAAGCTAGGGTGGAAGCCGGAGGTGTCAGTTGAAGACGCGCTCCAGATGACGATCGATTGGTTTAGGCGTTGAAGACGCGCTCCAGATGACGATCGATTGGTTTAGGCGCAGAACATGAGGGGGCCAGTCGGCAGTCAGCCGAGGGGAGAGGTCGCGGTGAGTACGGGTTCGGTACTGGAGAAGGTGACAGATGAGATGACGATCAAGGATCATCCTGGTGGTGCGCCCTCCGCTGACGGATTTGGCAGTGCAGCGGGGCGGCCGGTGAGACAGGGGATTAAGGTCCTCGTTGTAGTCCCGACGTACAACGAGTCGGAAAATGTAGCTGAACTGATCCGGCTCATCCTCTCGCAGCCCGTAGAGATCGCTGTCTTGATCGTGGATGACAACTCGCCGGATGGAACGGCTGACATCGTTGAGGAAATGGCCGGTGGGGATGATCGCGTCCACCTTATGCGTCGCGCGGGGAAGATGGGGCTTGGCTCCGCTTACAGGGATGGATTCAAGTATGCCATGGATAAGACGGAGGCCGATGTGGTCTTCCAGATGGATGCGGATTTCTCTCACGACCCGCGATCGATCCCTGAGTTTCTGGAGGTGCTGGAAAAGAATGACCTGGTTCTCGGTTCGCGCTACCTCAAGGGGGTCACGGTCGTCAATTGGCCTTTGAGCCGTCTCTTCTTGAGCTACGGCGCGAATCTCTACACGAGACTGATCACGGGTCTGTCCTTCAAAGATTCAACCGGGGGATACAAGTGTTTCCGCCGCGAGGTGCTCGAGGCGCTCGACTGGAGCCGCATCCGCAGTGATGGCTATTCCTTCCAGATCGAGACGACATTCATGGCTTTGCGAAAGGGCTTCCGCATCCGCGAGATTCCCATCCTTTTCGTCGACCGGCGGGTGGGTGTCTCGAAGATGAATCGCCGCATCGTGTTTGAGGCCGTATTCCTGGTCTGGCGGCTGGGCTTCTCCCGCTGGCTGCATGCCCGGCCCGTTGAACGTGATCCTGTGCCCCTGACGCCCCGAGCGCGGGAGGCGCGGTAATGGGTCGCTCCACGGCGGATTCGCACGGGGAATGGGCCGTCTCGATTGTGATAGTGCACTACCGATCGCCAGGACTTCTGGCGAAGTGCCTGCGCAAGATCGAAGAGGCTCGCCTTGACCTGTCCTGTGAAATCCTCATTGTGGACAACGCCCCCCTGGATACCTCCGCAGCGGAGCTGGCAGCCAAGCATGGTGCTGTGTACCTGCACAATGCGCGCAACATTGGCTACGGCCGTGCGGTCAATCAGGGCATGTCCGCGGCGCGCGGGCGCCACTACCTGATCCTCAACCCCGACGTGGAGATCAAGCCGGGTAGCATTGAGGCGCTCTGCGAGTATATGGACACGCACCCCTCCGCTGGTATCTGTGGGCCAAAGCTGTTCAGTACGGATGGATCATTGCAATACTCGGCCCGGACTTGCTACACACCCAAGATCATACTCCTCAGACGCACCCCACTCGGCAAGCTGTTCCCGAACGCCAGGGCGCTGCGAGAGCATCTCATGATGGATTGGGATCACAACGACGCGCGCGACGTGGATTGGATGCTGGGCGGGGCGCTGATGGTTCGGCCTGATGCCGTGACGGACGTAGGCGGCATGGACGAGCGTTTCTTTCTTTACTTTGAGGACGTGGATTGGTGCAGCCGCATGCACCGGCGGGGCTGGCGAGTGGTGTACGTTCCCCAGGCAGAGATGGTCCATGCGCATCAGCGTGTCAGCGCCCGGGGTTTCCTGAGCCCAGGACAGCGAATGCACATCGGTTCTGCGTTGCGTTTTTATGAGAAGTGGAGCATGGTGCTCTACTTCCTGAAGAGGAAATCCACAGGTATTCGCGCGCTGGCCACAGTGCTGACGGATCTGGTGATGCTGTCGGCGGCATTCCTGGCTGCATATGCCACGCGATATGTCCTCGGCAGTGCGATTCCCGAATGGTCGGCCATGAAACCGGTCCTTGGCCTGGGTGTCTATGTGCGGGTAGTTGCCTTTGCCAACCTGGTGGCCATCGGAACCTTCTACTTCCTGGGCTTGTACAGGGGCGAGATCTGGCGGGATCGTTGGAGCGAATTATTACAGTTGATAAAGGGTGTTTCGATCACCTCGCTGGTGGCGATGGCATTGACGTTCCTGATCACCACGAGGGCCCTTTCCCGCTTCACGATTCTGCTCACCTTTCCCTATAGCTTGCTTCTGCTTGTCTTGGCGCGGGAGGTGCTGCGACAGATCGTCGCAGGGGTTAGAGGGCAACAGCTCCAAATGAAGCGCCTGGCGGTCTTTGCCTCTCGGGAGCAGATCGAGAAGCTGAAGGAGCGTTTTCAGCGTCATGGAACCTTTGGCTATGAACCGGTCTACCTGCCATACGACGGTGGGGAGCAACACCCGCGCGAGGGCCACGCGGATCCTGTGGAACAGAGGATCGCATTCCTTGAGAATGAGCGCATTGCCGAGGTTGCGGTGTTTGAGGGCCCGGAGGGCGGCGGTTTCATGGATCGGTTGATCCCCAAGTTGCTCGGCACTGGGATCCCGGTGATTTACGTGCCGCGGCGTGAATCGTTCTTCCTAGAAGCGCGGCGCGTGGGCGACTTCATGGGCTTTGGAGCGGTGTCCTTGGGGGGCAGGCCGCGGCCCGTTGCGAGCTGGGCGAAGCGCATGGTGGATATGGCAGTCGCCGCAATCCTGCTTCTGCTGGGACTGCCCTGGCACCTCATCCGGCTTATGATCCTGAGAGGTTCCGCCGTGACGCATTGCCCTGTCGTGGGACGCAAGGGGAGCGTCTTTGGCTTGAGGGTCTACCTGGAGGAGCGGGGACTGGTGGGGCGCATGCGCGTCCTGAGCTACTACCCGTCCCTGATCAATATCCTCCTGGGCGACATGAGCATTGTGGGACTTGCTCCTCTGACGCCGCGGGATTGGGAATTGGCTCAGGAAGACTATCGGCTGAATCCGCCCGATGCGCCGGTTGGATTGATCCATGAAGGTCCCGGAGTGACGCTGCGTCGCACCGAACTTGCCGAGGTGGAGCTGGCACAACTGCTGCACTACAATCATCAGTACGTGAGGAATTGGAGCCTCTCAGAGGATTTCCGCATCCTGCTCAATGCCCTGCGGGGTGCCAGGGTCAGGGAAGGCGGTGAGTTGTGAAGAAGACCACTCTGTGTCTTGCCGTCCTCCTG
>JAGMDA010000764.1 GCA_023128935.1 Candidatus Eiseniibacteriota bacterium
GAATTTCACACGCGATACGTCCTGACTCGCCCTGATAATCGTATTGCCGGTTTCCGCCCAGCGAACCTCGTCCTCACCGGCAAACGGGTCGAACTCGATAAATCCACTATCCCGAGCCGCGTTGAGGAAACCAACGTAGAGCGCATTCGTCACTTCCGTCTTCTCGATGAAGTACCTATTCGAGATGCGCACCACAAGAGTGTCGGGGACCAACTCGCGGGAGTCATACGCTGCACTTCCCACTCCCCCGGTCTCGATCACACCAATGGGATAGTCTCCTGATGGTATCGCAACGAAGTTATCGGGATTGGGGGGGCGGGGCATACCATGTTCGGGGGTCACGACCACCTCAACTTCATATGGGGGGGCCGCAGTCGGAAAGTAGGTGTTGTAGGCTTCGAGTTGTGCGTTATAGATCCCCGGCGTGTTGTACTTGTGCCTCACGATCTCAGAGGCATTCTTGTGTTCAGTGGTATCGATATCCCAGATGCCATCGCCGTCGAAATCCCAACGAACCAGAATCTTATCGTCCCGGTCTATATCATCGCTCGTATCGGTCGGGTTAAACAGAAAGCTCGTCGCTACGGTGCCGCTTGAGGGCGTGACAAAAAACCGGGGAATCGCTTGCCTAATCTGCCCGGAATTAATGACGCGAATTGGTACCTTGTCTGTACTCCAGCCCTGGTTGCCGGCACAATCGGTGGCCACCACCCACAGGACTCCTTCAGCGCCATTCTGCGTACCAATCGTTTCCCAATACAGTGTGTACTCATTCCCTTCGCGCAGCTGTGCTTCACCCAAGCGCGTTGCCAAAGTATCCGCATGGTATGTGCACCAGATCTCGACGCTCTCAATGCCACCCAAGTCGTCGGCCAAGACACGGAACGTAATGGAATCCGTGATTGAGTAAGTGCTCTTATCATGCGATACAGGGTGGTATAATTGCACCTCGGGAGGCGCGACGTCCACATAGGTCGGATCCTCCTCTGAGCAACCGCCCGCCCAGAGCGTAACCGCCAAGATGGTCATAAGCATCATCACCGCGTACTTTGATTTGATCTGCATGGGTCTCTTCCTAAAATGGGTCTATTGCCTCCGGGTATAGCCTTACTGACACTCATGCCGGCGTGCGCTCCAGCGCGATCCCGCCGCTCAATTTGATCATGCGCGCGGGAGATCACCGCCTACGGGCGGGACCACCACAGCCTGGCGCCACAGTAACCACTCGGCCTTGGAATCTAGCTCCCAGGCAACGAGCCCCAAACTGTTAGTCTATGAGCAGATCCGACAGAGTGTCAATTGAAAGCAAGCTCTCTCACTTCCCTGTTCTCCATATCTCTCTCTTCTCCCCCAGCCCTCTACTCTAATTCCAAGGGGGAGAAGTGTCTCACCTATACTGGCATAGCGCTGGTTCCCTCGCTCCGCTCGTCACCCGCAACCCAATCCGGACGTAGCGCAACTCCCACGGGCCGCCTGAGATTTCTTCGCGTCCCGACAACATTCTCGTGATTAGTAGTACAGAGGTCACTCAGTTAGACGGCGGATCAAGGAGTTATTCCGCGGGAGGATAACCTGGAGATTGGGGTGGGGCGTGAGGGGCATTGAGTGTGGAGTTTTGCGTGCTAAGTTTGGGGAGTGGGGCGCGGAACTCTGTGGATAACTTTCCGCGAGTTGCAGTTATAATTCTGCAACTGCCCTACTTTCAGTGGGTTACGGTCTCCACAATGTTGTCCACAGCTATCAATAGAACTGTTGTTGCACTCGCGCGTCGTCACTTCCTACGGTCGGTTGTCCCGCCAGCCGAACTTCTCGCCCCAACACCCGCGGTGGCCGTCGGCGTTGCTCCGCCATGGAATCCTCGCGAAAGCGGCCCCGGTGCGTCAGGTTTCTTCTGCCCCTTATCGAGCCGCTTATCGAGCCCCTTCCCATCGCTGCCTGTCGCGGAAGGTTTCTCCAGTCCATTCATGTGGGATCGCCCCTCGAAGAAAACCCCCTCGTCAATGATCAGGGAGCTGCAGTAGAGCTCGCCCTTGACCTTCGCTCCCTTGGAAAGGTGGATCCGTTCATCCGCCCGGAGTGTTCCGCCTAGCCTACCGTGGACTACAACTTCGCGCCCCCTTACGTCGCCCTCAACAACTGCCTTCGGGCCAATCATCAAGATGCCACGAACATTGAGCGCTCCCTTAATTGTCCCCTCAACGCGCAGGTCTCCTGCAACCTCGATCTCACCCTGAAGGCGCACCCCGCTTTGGAGGAAGGACTGCTCACTTCTCTCTGGGCGTTGAGTTGCAGGTGGTTGTGGCGACGACTTCCCGAACATATCAACCTCCTGGACAAAGAGCCGGTCGTGCGAGCCGGGTAATATAATGTACTCCGACTCGCATGCTGTGTCATGCTGTTCCTTACTCCTCCGGCAATTCGGCCCGCTCTTCTCATCAACCCACTGCTGCGGTGGCGTAGCTGTACGCCCTCACCTTCGTCATACGCGCTGCGCCCCGATCCTCATCGAGTTCCAGTGCTAACTCTCTCCTCAAACGCAAGAGGTCCGGGTTTCCATGTGGGATTGACCAAAGCGGGATCGATTGCCTTGCCCCCCGAATGCACCTCGAAATGCAGATGTGGTGCTGTGCTATGCCCTGTACTGCCAACCTCGGCGATCTTCTCTCCCGCAGAGACGAAATCACCCACCCGAACCTCGATTCGTGAGTTATGCCCATACATCGTACTAAATCCAGGGCCGTGGGCGACAACCACCACCAGACCAAAGGCTTCATGGGTTCCCACGAAAGAGACGATCCCCTCTCCAGCGGCGCAAACTGATGAGCCCGATTCCCCGGCAATGTCGATGCCCGTGTGAAAAACGCCCGTGTCTCGTATCAGCCCAAAGCCCCGGGTTTGCGGCCCGGCCAGCGGTATATTGCGCAAAATGCGTTTCAGTTCACGAAGATCCCCCTCCGTCAGCGAACCTCCCGGCTCGACGCTATGATACACCGCAGAAGGCAGATCCGCGGTCATCTCTGACCCGGTTTCCCAAGATGAACCCACTTCAGGCTCTTCCACTCCAACAACCTGAAGCAATGCCCTGCGTGTCACATTGAGTTGCTCTATCTGGCCCTCGAGTTCGCCTAGACGCCCTAGCTGCTGTCTAATCTGCATATTCTCCGCGTGCAGACGCTCGGCATCCGCCGCCCTTCGCATAAGGTGTCCATACATCGCCGCACTTACAATAAGAACCAAAAACACGATCCCCAGGACCGCGGCCAATAAAACAGCCGCTCGCTTGGAAATGCGGTACTGCCTGACCGTTGCACTCGTCGTGGATGAAATAGTTATGTCGAACGCCTCATCTCTTCGATGTCCAGCCAGGTCGCTCCGATTCCATCCGAACAGTTCCATCTTCGCTCCGCATCCCCATGCCAACAGCCAACGTCTTGGATCAACAGACAGCAACCCCCAATAGATCCAGAAGACGGCTCAAGTCCTCGTCGTCGTGGTACCTAAACTCCAGCTTCCCGCCTTGGCGCTTGACTCGAATGCGGACCTCCGCGCTGAAGCGACGGCAAAGCTCCTCCTCGATCCGTTGCAGGGACTCGGACTTGCGTTGTCCCCGCGATGCACCCTGACGCGTCCCGCCTAGCCCCTTGGCAAGCCGCTTGGCCCAGGCCTCCGCGGCTCGAACAGACCATGATTCATCTATGATCCGCTGTGCCAGGGTGGGTCTGTGCTCATCCGGAACACTCAGCAACACGCGCGCATGCCCGGTCGAGAGTGTTCCACGTGAAACATGGCCAAGCATTGAATCAGACAAGTTCAGAATTCGCACAAGATTGGTGACTGTAGAGCGGTCCTTTCCCACCTGATTAGCGATCTCGTCGTGGGTGAGTTCGTACTCCATCGAGAGTGCCTTGTAGGCCCTGGCCTCATCCACCGGATTGAGGTCTGACCGCTGGACATTCTCCACCAGAGCGACTTGCAGGCTTTCCTTGTCTTCGCAGGACCGCACAATCGCAGGTATCTCTAGCCATCCTGCTATCTTGCAG
>JAGMDA010000765.1 GCA_023128935.1 Candidatus Eiseniibacteriota bacterium
GTTTAACGGTTTCTCGATCGAGATCGAGCCCTCCGAGTTGGGCAAGCTGGTTCGCATTCCAGGTGTCAAGAACATCTATCCTGTTGAGCAAATCGCCTTGCCTGAGCCTGAGCAAGGGATTTCTCCCGACTTGTACACAGCTCTGGCCATGACCGGCGCAGATGCTGTTCAGGACGAACTCGGTTACACCGGCGCAGGTATCAAGGTGGGCGTGATAGATACCGGCATCGACTATAACCACCCTGACCTGGGCGGGGGCTTCGGCCCCGGTTTTCGCGTGGCCTACGGCTGGGACTTCGTCGGCGATGCCTTCACCGGCCCTGAAGAGCCTGTTCCCGACGATGATCCCTATGACTGCTATGGGCACGGCACGCATGTGGCCGGCATCATCGGCGCTCACGGTGACGTCATCGGCGTTGCCCCTGAAGTGACCTTCGGTGCCTACAGAGTCTTTGGCTGCGAGGGCCATACATGGGGCGACATCATGATCGCCGCCATGGAAATGGCCCTCGAGGACGGCATGGATGTCGTGAACATGAGCATCGGGGCCGCCTTCCAGTGGCCCCAGTACCCGACCGCCATTGCTTCCGACCGGTTGGTTAACATGGGCGTGGTTGTCGTGGCATCGATCGGCAACAACGGTGCCTACGGACTCTATTCGGCCGGTGCGCCCGGCCTGGGGGAGAAGGTAATCGGCGTCGCTTCGTTCGACAACACACACGTCTATGTGCCGTACTTCGAGGTCGAGGAAGAACCGATCGGCTATATTACGATGTCGTATTCGCCCGAGCCTCCCACTGACGGAACGTATCGGATCGTTCCTGCCAACCTGGACGGCACGGAGATCGAACCGAGCTCCCTGGTAGGCAATGTGGCTCTGGTTGCCCGGGGTACATACTCTTTCAGAGCAAAGGCTATCAATGCCATAAACGACGGTGCGATCGCGGTGGTGATCCACAACCACTCACCCGGCCTCTTCAGTGGCACCCTCAGCGGCCCGTTGCCGGATCCCAGGCCCGTTGTCGGCATCTCGCTGGCGGATGGCATGTTCATCCGTGCGCAAACGGAGCCGGTCTACATGACGTGGACCGACGGGATGATCTCGGCTGTTAACCCCACAGGGGGCCTCATCTCCTCGTTCAGCTCCTATGGGCTCGCCCCCGACCTGACCCTCAAGCCGGACATCGGCGCTCCAGGCGGCAGCATTTACTCTACCTACCCGCTGGCAAAAGGTGGTTACGCAACGATGAGCGGCACTTCCATGTCCTCGCCGCACGTGGCAGGCGCTGCGGCGCTGCTTCTCGAAGCAAAGCCCAGCACCCCCGCGCAGGCAGTGCGCGGCATCCTGCAGAACAGCGCCGACCCGGCCGACTGGTGGGGCTATCCGGGAGTGGGTTACATCGATAACGTACACCGGCAGGGCGCCGGTATGCTCGATATCTACGAAGCCATCCTGAGCACCACTAAGATCGAGCCGGCCAAGATCTCGGCAGGCGAGAGCGAGGCCGGTCCCTTTGTCCAGGAGTTGACCATCGAGAACAACGCTGCTATGGATGTGACCTACGACCTGTCCTTCGTCAATGCCCTGACCACCGGACCGAATACCTTCAGCGTTGGATTCTACCTGGGCAATGCATGGGTGGGATTCAGCGATGCGACGGTGACCGTACCGGCCGGCAGCACTGTAGCCGTCGAGGCTACCATCTATCCGGCCACCGGCCCGATGGGCGGCATCTACGGAGGCTACATAGTCTTCACGCCGCAGGGCGGGGGACAGGTCTACCGCGTGCCTTACGCCGGATATGTCGGCGACTACCAAGGCATCCAGGTGCTGGCTCCCGGCTACTACGGGGTGTTCCCGGCGCTGGGATGGACGCCCGACGGAGAGAACTTCTGGCTGGTTCCTCCGGGCACTGTGTACACCATGGAGGGCTATGACATCCCCTACTTCCTGGTGCACCTGCAGCACCAGTCGCGCGTATTCCGGGTTGAGATCTTCGCCGAGAATGGCAGGGCCTGGCACCAGGCCTACAATCTGGAGTACCTGCCCCGCAACAGTACCACCGGTGGATTCTACGCCTTCGGCTTCGATGGCACGACCTTCGCGGGCAGGAGGGCCTTTACCGTACCGGATGGCACCTACTATGCCGTCATCTCGGTCCTCAAGGCCAACGGGGATGATGACAATCCTGATCACTGGGAGACCTGGACCTCACCTGTCTTCGTCATCGATCGTCCATAGCACCAGTGTCCCGTTGACTTACAGGCCTGGGCACATCGCTGTGCCCAGGCCTGCTCTTTCCGAACGGCAGCAAGAATGGTGTACGGAAGGCCTATAGCACAGTATTCTGGTCACAGGCTGTTGTTACTGGCGACGGTCGTCTTGTCCCTCTGCGGCGGGCC
>JAGMDA010000766.1 GCA_023128935.1 Candidatus Eiseniibacteriota bacterium
AAGGCATTCTCAACAAAATCATAGCCTGCAATAGTAGTTGCCTCGGGAAGTCCCACAAGAACAAACAGGTATGACAGGGTGCCCAAGAAGACGAACAACTTGTTCACTTTCCTCTCCTTCTATTGATCTCCGCTAATAGAAAATCTATCTTATGTTAGCACAGTAATTGGATGGACGCATAGACCTTATCCTTAATTGGATGGACGCATGGACGTTATCCTTGGGCTGTAATCACGTTGACGCATAGACCTTGTCCTTGCGCTGTAATTACATTGACGCAGAGACATTATGCTTGGGCTGTAATCACATGGCGAGGGGCGGGGCATCACTCAAGGTCCACTGCGCCGATCAGGAAGCTCTCTTCTGGCTGCGGATCCTGTGGCCATGGATCCTATGACCGCGGATCCTGTGTCCGCGGATCCTGTGTCCGCGGATTTCCTTGAGTCGCTTGTACAAGCGATACGCATGGCTGCGCGAAAGGCCCAGGATCCTGGCCGCCTTGGGTATGCTGCCCCCCGCATCTGAGAGGGCATCCTGCAGCACCGCCGGATCCCAATCGCCCAGGGACCCATCGTGAGCTGCATCTTCCCCATCCAACTGCAGGTCGCTGGCCGCGCTGGTCTCCTCCGGAGAGGCCGTCGTGCTGGCCACCCATTGCAGGAGATCAGCACTTGCGCAGGAAGGCCCGTGTGAGCGGCTGAAGAGCAGCGCGCGATCGACGGCATGTTTCAGCTCGCGGACATTCCCCGGCCACCGCCGTTGCTGCAATGCCGCAAGTACTTGTGGCGTGAAGACGCTGCTCCAGATAGCGCGGGTGCTGCGCGCGCGCCGCCAGAGCATCTCAATCAGCAGATCCAGATCCGCGCCGCGCTCGCGCAGTGGTGGCATGCGCAGCTTGAACCCCGCCAAGCGGCCATAGAGGTCGGCTCGAAAGCCGCCGCTGCGCACCAGTTCCGACAGATTGCGGCAGGTTGCGGTAACCACACGGGTGGCCACGTGCCGGCTCTTTGTGTCGCCCAATGGCCGCACCTCGCCGCTGTCCAGGAAGCGCAGCAAGTAGCCTTGGGCCTCGGGCTCCAGATCGGCGACCTCATCAAAGAAGATCGTGCCCTCGGCGGCCTCGTCGATAAGTCCGCGGCGACGCTCGGTGGCACCGGTGTAGGCCCCACGGCGCGCCCCGAAGAGTTCAGCAACGAACAGCTCCTTACGGGCGGCCGCGCAGTTGACCGGTACCAGCTGCCCGGGGTGTCCGCTCAGGGCGTGAACCCCCTGGGCCAGAAGGTCCTTGCCAGTTCCGGTTTCGCCCAGAATCAGGATCGGGATCATGCCCGGGGCGTAGGTCTCAGCCAGGCGCAGGACCCGCAGGACGTGCGGCGTACGCGTGAGGATGCCCACCTCGGTCCAGATGGCGTGGCTGGGTGTGTCGCTCAGCCCGGACAGACGCGCTTCGGGGGCAATGATCCCCGACGGCTCGCGGTGGCCCTGATCGGTCGCGGGCACACCTACGCCGCCGGAGCTCATCCCGGCCAGGGCGGGGAATGCAGATGGATCCTTCAGCCAACCCTGGGGACCGAGGAGCGGGTGGTTCAGCCAGAAGGCGGCCGCCGCCGTCAGGTGCCTGTCACCAGCCGCAGCTCGGGATCCTTCCCGGCGGCGCTGGCGCGTGCGCGGGTCGAGCGCTTCCAGCCACGCCGCGACAACACCGCGCTCGAGCCCCTCACCTATCTCCTCCAGCAATCGATAGGCATTGCGGAAGGCCTCGCGTGCCTGCCGCTTGCGGGAAGTCCCCAGATAGGCCATGGCCAGCAAACGGTAGGCCTGCGCCTCCTCCCAACGCATCCCGGTGCGCCGCGCGTGACGAATGGCCCCGCGGGCACCAGCGAGCGCATCCAGTGCAGCGCCCTCGGCCAGCGCCAGCAGGCCGCGGCAGATGCGCACTTCGAGGGCGATATCACCCTCCGGTGCCAGGCGCGTCGCCAGGCGCTCACAGAGTGCCAGAGCAATATGCGCCCGCCGACCCGCCGCTGAAAGGACATAGACCACTGACAGATACTCCAGCGCCAGGGCTTCCTCACGGGGCAGTTCAAGGCGCCGGGCTTCGCGCCAAGCGGACAGCAAACGCGCGCGCGCCGTGGGCAGCTCGCCGCTGCGCGCTGCAATCCACCCCAGACCGAGACGCGCCCTGAGGACCGTGCTGCGGCGCTGCAATGAGTCGGCCAGGGTCAGCGATTCCTCGAATAGCCGGGTACTATCGCTCATGCGCCCGATCTGACCCAGCGTCCAGGCTCGATTGAGGAGCACGCGCGCCTGCCCAGCCGAGTCCCCCGCATGCCAGTAGTGTGTTTCCGATTTCGCGTAGAGTGCGTTGGCCTCCTCCAGCGCTCCGCGGCGGCGCGCGATGATGGCCAGGAGTTGGAAGGCATCTCCGCGCAGGCTCTCGCTCCCCGCGGAGGCCGCCAGATGGACGGCTTCGAGGCCATGGCGCTCCGCGGCGGCGTTGTGCCCCTCGGAGGCCTCGATGCGCCCGCTGAGCAGTGTCACACGCGCGCGTGTCCAGGAACTGGCCTGCGCAAGCAAGTCCGCCCGGATGCCAGCCAAACGCTGACGGGCAGCAGTGTAGCGGCCGTGCTTGACATCATGGTGGGCCAGACTGAGCGCGGCCAGAACGGCAGCTTCAGGGGCTAGCTGAGCACCATCGGCAACCACCTGTGCCAGCCACCCACAGCCGCGCGCCAGGTGATCGTCGTGATTGAGGCGCGTGCAAGCGCCCATGAGCAGGCAGGTGCATTCAATAGCCGCGGCCGGCAGCTGTGGCGATTCCCAGTAGGGTTGGAGATGCGGCCAGAGCAAATCATGCGCCGAGCGCCATGCCCCGGCGGCTAGATACACCCGAGCTTGAGAACTCAGGGAATCCCATCTCGTCTCGCGCTGCAAACCCATACCCCTGTGCTCTGACTATCAAGTACAGAGACTCATGTCACACTTACTGCAGTGAGCATTGCTGGGTCAGTGTGCCCCCATCATCAGCACGCTAGCGCAGCGCGTCGGCGCGGGGACAAGCGCGGGGCGGGTCACTCCGGGAATTCTTCTCCCAGAGCGTCGGTGTCAGCAGAAGTCGCCGGGCTGCTTGTCTCAGGAAACTCCTCGCCGAGCGCCTCGGTGGTGGAGTCACCCCTGTTCTTCTCGCAGACACACTTCGCATCCGCTACGTCCACAATGAACGCTTGCGCAACGATGAGGACTACAACCGCCAGCAACCAGGGATTACGGATCCACTCCATGTCAACGGCTCCCGATAGGAAAGCCCATGTCGTGAAGCTCGCGTGGGACGAGCCCCGAATACATTCCTTGTACTCATGGAGCAACCTATCCCACCGTGGATCCAATTTCAACCAATAAATCCGCAATCCCCATACGGATACAATCCCGATAAAATCATCGTCATGCGACCGGATTCTCCGTAGCCTTAATCTAAGGCCCATAAAAAAAAGAGCTTAGGGGTGCACTGGGCGTTTCTGGGCAGGCTCCACCCAATAATGTATAGGTTGTGATCCGAAGAACATAGGTTTGTGGTCCGAAGAAAATAGGTTGTGATCCGAAGAACACAGGTTTGTGGTCCGAAGAATGGACCGTGCGGCGCCCCCTCTGAAGCCAGCAACTTGCTCTCTCGCCGACGCTCCGCGCCCAAGTCTCTTGCGCACCAACGCTTACGGGCCCCAGGCCCGATCTTCAGACCACCGCCTTTCCACAGCGTGCAGCCGCCCCAGAAACCCCGCCCGGCGTCTCATTCGTTCCTGGACGCCTCATTCGATCCTGGACGCCTCATTCACTCCTAGACGTCTCATTCGTCCCCCCCGGAGTCTCATTCATCTCATCACTCTCGTGTGGATCTCC
>JAGMDA010000767.1 GCA_023128935.1 Candidatus Eiseniibacteriota bacterium
GCCTGCCCACTGGATTTCATTCTCATCACATGGGATTTCATCCTCAGCGCTTGCCTCGTCCTCACCAGGGTTCTCCCATACACTCGCAGGCGTTTGCGACACCAAGTAGAAGAGGCGCTTGTCGGGTGTACTGACAGTCGTATTGCCACCCCGGTCCTCCGCGACAACGCGCCACCAGTAGGTCTGGTCGGGCGGGAGTGGGATTCCTTCCACGCGCAGATGGCTCGCGAAGCCGGGTGGCGAGATCCAGGGATCTCGAAACAGGCTGTCGGCCGATACATGCACGCGGTACGACACGCGATCCCCCTGCTCGGGATCCTGCGCATCGGTCCAATCGAAGAAAACAGTTCCGCCTGCCTGCAGCGAATCTCCATCCAGCGGTGTCAGCAACTCAAACGACCCTGGAGGAATGAGAAAGAGGGCGCCGAATACGCCCCGGGCATCATCCAGCATCTGTAGGACATGCTGATGCTCTTCCTCGCTGCCCCAGTTGTTGCGGAGCTCCACAAAGATTTCCAGGGAATCTATCCAATCGAGGAAGTAGCCAGCATCGCCCACAACGCGGATAGGTTCACCGCCCAATCGGACATATACAGCTCCAGTGTGGGCGAGGAGTTCCGAACTCACAGGATGCCGAAGGTCCGAGTTGCCATCCACGCAAAGGGCAAGCCATGAACTCTCGTCCAGAGTGACCTGCACAGTGGTATCCAGAACCGTACCTTCGTTTATGCCCGGGAGCGTGATGCATGCCGCCGGCACTCCATTGCACAGGATGCGAGCGTATTCGAGGGGCAGAACCGATGCGATGCGAAAGCTTACATCTAACTGAGCCCTCGGTCCGGGGAGGTCGAGTATCCCCCCCGCTTCCACACTGTTCACTGCGAAATCGGGAATCAGTGGGTAGTTCGTCACAAAGCAATGCCCGGCCTTGAGACCCTCCACCCAGAGGTCGTGATCATGTTGCTCCTCGAATTCCTCCTTCACGTAGACGCGGTATCCACCGGCAGGCTTGGTCCAATACTGATTCGTTACCGCATCGGTGCCAGCGGATGGCGGCACCATCAGACCGCAGTTGAGAAGCCGGTACCAATCATCAACATATACATCCGGCTCATTCGTGTACGCCGTGATGTCCAGCTGATCCAGATGCTCCAGCGCGGCCAGCACCGGCAGTTCACGGCCAAGCCCGCATTCCGGCCACCCTTGATCGGCGAAGAAGTCCGCCCCTGTTTGGGGATGAGCCAGGCTCATCGACTCGCCCCATCCCGGGTTCCATTCCTCGTGCAGATCGCACAGCATGGGATAGGCAGCCCAGCCGGGCCCGCAACACCAGACACCGATCATCTCCTTCAAGCCCAGAAGCCCTACATGCCCGTAAGCCTGGTTGCGGTATTCAGTCGAGTAATAGATGTTTGCCTCGGGCGTACTTACCTGGTGGGGCGATCCGGTGAATTCATAGTGCTGATCCAAACACCATACCTGCGCCAGGTCTTCACAGAGCGCCACCAAGTGTATCTGCTCCGGCCCTACCGGATAATCGATGGGCTCATGCCGAGTGTGAACGTGACTGTCTCCTCCGTACCAGCCCTGGCTCCGCATGTCGAAAACATGATCGAGCGTGACAACCAAGATGGTATCGCTCTGTATATTCGGCGTGAGATGAATCGGGCGCCATTCAAAACCTCGGCCTACGGTAATATCCGTAACGCCCGCAGGAAGATCCATCTCCACAGTTCCAGGCATGTAGAAATAGCTTCCCAATGCCCCGTGGCTCATAAGGGTTGAATCCGGATAGCCGGGATATGGGTTGCACATCGAATCCCTGACATGCATGCGGGCAGGGATGGGCACGCCAAGCGTATCGACTACATGAACTTCAACACGCACAGCGCCTGCCGGCGGGGGACGGATTGAAAGAAACAGGAAAACCCACGGCATGGTACGTGTGAATACCCTCACCAGCAGGCGTGAGGATAGCGCCTTGGGCATGGCAGGCACCTCCTGCGTGACCAGGGCTTCGAAACCGCCCGCAGACGGGTCGTGACTCGGTCTCGGGCGATGCGCAAGATTGCGGGCAGTCCCTAGCTTTCCCGGGGGGGCGAACGTCCTTCGAACAGGCATCCTTGTTCAACGTACGCTAGGCGCTCTCCAGGATCCTATGGGCTACGTCCGGAACCATGACGATCGAAACTGTTTCTACGGTTGTGTCCCGGATGTAGGAGAAGATCTCCAGCGTTCCTTTCCGAACAACTGCAATATAACTCTACCTGGCAACTTAGTCAAGCGGCTTGTTCAATCCGCGCTCGATTCGCTCCGCTTGACAAGCAAGGTGAGTTCACACCTGTAAACTGTCCGATGTAGAAGTAGTCAGTTGTGGTCCGCCGACTGAATCCAAGCAAGGACTACGAGCATCTAGCGCGAACTCGTGGTAGAGATCATCGAGTGTATCGCCTCCCTCATTCCGAATGAAGTAGCGCAGGATCACGAAGTCGTCGGCCGGGTCGGGACCGGCAAAGGCCCACGACACCTGGTGGACCTTGAGCCCCGCCGACGGTTGTACAGCACGCGCCGGTCTGAGGGGCAGTGGGGTTCTCCCAGTTGTCGTAGAAGATATCGCCCTGGGGCTCATTGGCCGTGTCGGTCCAGGCCATGTGGGCCAGTGAGGGATCCACATCGACCCAGATGTAGTCCCCGAGCCACATCGAAGGCGGCGAGGTGATCGAGCTGTTTGTTATCCGCACATTGGCGTTAAAGGTGGTGTTCTGCGGCTCGAGGCAGGCCAGGTAGACATCCGGGTTGGGCCAGGTGGGGTTAGTCGATTGGGTACCGTTGAAGTAGACGTCATTGCGGCCATTGCGATCATCCTGCCACACGCTGTAGAACCATCCGCCGCCACTGGCGCTCATGGCCGAGCGGGCAGAAAGGGGATCCGGCATCGTCGACATGCCGGCCCCAGGCGGGTCACTCGAGTCCAGCCGTGTTTCGAGGGCCGGACTGAGGCCGGGGTCGGCCGGATAGGCTACGCACACCCGCGATGGGTCGCCGGGATCGACCTCGATCGAAGGATAGCTCATGGCTATGTAAGTGGGGCCGCCGATAATGTTGGTCAACATTCCCGGAACCGTCCAGAGGGTCGCGGCTTGGACATCCACGCCAAAGGTAGCCCCCCCGTCGGTAGAGCGGTCGACCATAATCTGGCCGTCGTAGTTCGGTTGGGTCCCGACATTGGTGTCCAGCCAGGCGACGAAGACGTCCCCATTGGGGCCCACCGCGGCGTCGGGCCAGAGCACGAAATCGGTGCCGGGGTTATCGTTGAGTGCCTAAGGGGTATCCCAGGTCCAGGCACTGCCGGTCCAGTAGGTCCGGTTGAAGTAGGCGTCACTGTTGACCGTGTTGGTCAGATCCCGTTCCCAGACGACATACACCTGCTGGTGGAATGGACTAGAGGGGAAGTCATCGACCTCGATCTTGGGTTTGACATCACAGGGAACCGGTCCCCCCCACTGGTGACTCGCCGGGCCAATGGGGACGAAATTGATCCCCCCATCGGTTTACATATGGATCTGGATGCTGGAGTCAAGAGTGCCCGGGATCGGGGCATCATAGGCCGCTGTGGAGAGATACACCGTTCCAACACCATCGGCAGCCACG
>JAGMDA010000768.1 GCA_023128935.1 Candidatus Eiseniibacteriota bacterium
AATGGTCGGTCTGGATTTTGTGATAGTGCCAGCCCTTGACCACGCCCGGGTAGGCGGTCGTCATGTACACCTGCCCGAAGGCCTCGAAGATCTCGTCATCGTTGCGCAGGATTTCCATGAGGAACCCCCGTTCATCGGGGATCACGCGCAGGTGCTTTATCGCAACTCCCTCGATCATCTTTCCGCTCTCCTCTTCGGCTGATGCTACCCTACTTCCTACCCTGCCTCCGGTTCGCGCTGCCCGATGGCCATCCTCTCTTCGTGGGCGCTCTTCTTTCCTTGTTCTCCCGCCGTGTGCTGGCTCAAAATCAGAGACGCAGGGGCCACCACCCTACTTGCGCCCGGCCTTCGCTGCCAGGACCTTCTTCGAACTGGCCTTGGGCTTCCTCGCTGCAGCTGCGGTCTTCCTCAGATGGATCCCGCGACCGATGCCAGCATAGCGGAAGCCGAGTCTATGCATCTTATCAGGGTCATAGAGATTCCGGCAGTCGAGCAAGTTGGGCGCCCGCATGATCTTGCGGAGCTTGCGCATGTCGAGCATACGGAACTCGTTCCACTCCGTGGCGAGCACAAGGAGATCGGCTCCCTGCGCGGCTTCATAGGCATCTGAACAGAACTGCACCTTGCTCAGCTTCTTGGCAGCCGTCCTCATAGCCACGGGGTCAAACGCTCGCACCGTTGCGCCGGCACGCTGCAGCGCAGGAATCAAGCTGAGGGCAAACGATTCGCGTACGTCATCGGTCTGTGGCTTGAAGGAGAGTCCGAGAATGGCGGTCCGTTTGCCTTTCGTCCCGTTCAGCATCGCGACGGCACGGCTGATCATCTCCTTGCGCTGGCGCCGATTGACGCTAATCGTGGCATCCACAATCGAGAAGCGAACGCCAGCATCGCGCGAGAAGCTCTGCATCGCGAGGGTGTCCTTGGGGAAGCAGGAACCACCGTAGCCGGGGCCGGCGTGCAGGAACTTGCTTCCGATCCGCCCGTCAAGTCCCATGGCCCTGGCAACAGTCTTGATGTCCGCACCCACCTTCTCACAGAGCAGTGACATCTCGTTGATATAGGAGATCTTCGTGGCCAAGAAGGCATTCGCCGCGTACTTGATCAGCTCCGCGGTCTCGACCGAGGTCTTTACCATCGGCGTCTCGTTGAGGAAGAGCGGCTGATATATATCGGAGAGCAGGGCTTCGGCCTTGGGTGTCCATGTCCCGATCACGATGCGGTCGGGGCGCATGAAATCCTCAACCGCCGATCCCTCGCGCAGGAATTCCGGATTGGAGGCTACATCGAAGGCTATAGCCTTCTTGCGCTGGCGTTCAATTGTGTCTCGAACCTTCGTCCCGGTACCAACTGGGACAGTGCTCTTTTGAACGACCAGCTTGTAACCGTTCAGATTCTCGGCCACCGTCCGCGCCACCTGGAAAACATGGGTCAGGTCGGCCCGCCCCAACTTGTCTGATGGCGTACCCACGGCTGTGAAAATCACGCGGCTCTTGCGAATCGCACTGGCGATGTCCGTGGAGAACGTGAGCCGCCCTTCACGCATATTGCGCGCTACCAGCTCCTGCAGGCTGAATTCGTAGAATGGAATCTGCTCCTTGCGCAGCTGTGCAATCTTCCCCTCGTCTGCGTCCACACAGGTCACACGGTTCCCGAAGTCGGCCAAACAGGTCCCGGTGACCAGTCCCACATAGCCGGTTCCCACCACACAGATCCGCTGCATGCTCTCATCCTCCTCATCTCAGGCCGCCCATTGGGAAGTCCTGCTTGTAAGCGATAGATGCTATCCCACGAGCCCCGCGGGCGTCAAACTCTAGTCAAGCGTGCAATTACAGACCTTCAATCTGGGTCAATATGTCCTGGGCTGCCGCCACCGGATCGGGCGCGGCACTGATCGGACGACCCACGACAATCCAGCTCGCCCCGGCCTCCACTGCCGAGGCCGGCGTTGCAGTCCAGCGCTGATCGGCCTTGACGCCTCCTGCGAGCCGGATGCCGGGAATGAGCATATGGAAATCCGCACCGCATTGCCGCTGGACGTCCGGAGCAGCCGCCGCCGGGCAGACCACACCGTCCAGGCCGGCCTTCTGGGCACTGACGGCCCGCAAAACCACTTCCGGAACGAGCGCTTCAGCTGAGAGAGGCTGGCCATCTTCTCCCACGGCGGTGCTGGTAAGCACCGTTACGCCGAGGAGCAGGGGCCGGCTGGCTGGATCGCAGGTTTGCTGGATGGCGCGGGCTGCGCCGTGCATCGCCTCCTGGCCGGCCGCGACATGAACGTCCAGGATATCCACGCCCATGGCCCCCAGACGGCCGGCAGCACGGCCAACCGTGTTCGGGATATCGTGGAGCTTGAGGTCCAGGAAAACGCGCTTGCGCTGCTCCTTGAGCATGCCTACGGCCGCCGGTCCAGCTGCCGAGAACAGTTCCAAGCCCACCTTGTACCAGAGGACTAGATCACCCAGCCTGTCCACGAATGCGGCGGCCTCATCCAGACCACCCACATCCAGCGCCACTACGAGCCTCTCACGTGGGTCTTTCATCATCCGTTCCTTCCCGGCCGGAAGTGGCACAGACTGCCGGCTGAGCGTCACCCCTCTGATAGCGGCGTGCGCAGCGTTCCAATCTGGTCGCGCAGCCTGCCGCCTCCCTTGGCTCTCAGCATCTCGCGAAGCCCTTCTACCAAACGGGCTCCCCGAGATGGATCCCGCAAATTCGCCGTCCCCACTTGTATGGCACTCGCCCCGACCAGGAGGAACTCCATGGCATCGCGGGCCGTCACAATACCCCCCACGCCGATGATCGGGCAGGAGAGCCTGCGCGCCAGTTCCCAAACTCGGCAGAGCGCCAGGGGACGAATCGCCGGCCCAGAGAGCCCGCCAACCGAGCGCGGCAATACCGGGCGCCGACGTTCCACGTCGACGGCCATGCCGAGGAACGTATTGACCGCGGTCAAGCCGTCGGCGCCCTCCTCGATGCAGGCCCGGCCCACGGATGCGATGTCCGTCACATTGGGACTCAGTTTAACGAAAAGCGGCATGTCTGTGCGCGAGCGGACCGCGCGGACGACCTTGGCCGCCTCCGCCGGGCTACGGGAGAATTCCAGCCCACTGGCCACATTGGGGCAAGAGATATTGAGTTCGAAAGCAGCCAGCCCATCGCCCTGGATGAGCTCCACACAGTGGGCGAAATCCTGCGGCCGGCTCCCACCCACACTCACGATGATGGCCGGTCCCAGCTCGCGGAGCCTGGGTAGCACATCCCGCACAAAGACCTCTGCACCGACGTTCTGGAGCCCGATCGAATTGAGGATCCCCGCCGGGGTTTCAAACAGCCGGGGAGGAGGGTTTCCCGCTCGGGGCTCGACGGTGGTTGTCTTCGTGACAACTGCACCCAGCGCCGACACCCCTGTGAGATCGGGGTGCTCATCGCCGTAGCCGAAGGTCCCCGATGCAGTCATTACCGGATTGTCCAATCTGAGTGGGCCTACCTGCACACTGAGGTCAACGGGGGGCGGCTGGCACCCCGTTTTCTTGGGGCCGGATTCCGCCGCGGGCGCGGGTTGCTGAGCAGACACAGACTCCTCCTACGCCTTGACCGGCCGCCAGGCATCCCAATCGACACGCTCGGCCGGCACGACTGGCCCGTCGCGACAAGCCCAGAGGAACCGTTCGTACGCCCCAGCGCCGCCGCGGGCGGGCACTGCACAGCTAGCGCAGATCCCCACACCGCAGCCGAAGATCTCCTCCAGAGAGACCCAGCACTCAAGGCCTCGCTTGCCAGACCAATGCGCCACGGCCTCGAGCATGGCACGCGGACCGCAGGTCATCACCACAGAGCGCTGCTCCAAAGTAAGCTGGTCCAGCACGTCGATCACAGTGCCCTGGGTGCCTCTGCTGCCATCCTCCGTCGCCCAGCGCACGGAACCCGCAAACGCATCCAGCGGGGCCGCTTGATCCGCCGAACGGGTGCCATAGAGTAGGGTAAAGGGAAGCTTGCGCTCGCGTATCACATCGGCAACAAAGAGGAGCGGCGCGATCCCGTGCCCCCCGCCGACCAGTACGGCATGGGCATCCTGCGCGATGGGAAAACCAGTGCCGGTGGGGCCTAGCAGGTCCACCATCTGGCCCGCACGCAGGCCACTGATCAGGCCAGTCACCTTACCCACCCGTGCATAGAGGATCTCGGCAACCGCTCGCCCGCCCTTTTTGCAGAAGCCCGCCAGGCTGAATGGTCGCCGCAAGAGGGCGCTGCCCGCATCGCCCGAGCGCGTCTCCTCCCAGGGAGGTTCAAGCGTGAGTGAGACAAACTGGCCCGGGACCGGGGGCCCCCATGTCTCGGGCAGCGCCAGGCTTAGCCAGTATAGATCCCGGGCCACTTGCTGATTCGAGACGACTTCGGCCGCCGCGATTGAGATCTGCCCGCCTGCGCATCCCTTCGGTGCATGGCTGCCGCCCGTTCTGGCACTCATGGCGTCTCTGGTTCCTGTACAACACTCTGCGAATCGGGCGGATCCACCCCAGCGCCTGATTGCGCCGAGTCCGGCGCAGCTGTCCCCACACCCACTCCCGTCGAGTCAGGGGCAGGGGC
>JAGMDA010000769.1 GCA_023128935.1 Candidatus Eiseniibacteriota bacterium
CCCGGCCGGGCAGGGCGCTGGTCAGGCTTGCGGGCTCCACGACATAGATCCAGTTGGCCGCGCGATGGCGTCCCACGAAGCGCTTGAAGGACCCATCGAACTGGAGCCTCAGCCGCCGCTGACCGAATTCGAGCAAGGCGGCGATGAAACGCATCTGTTGACGTCGAGTGGCCATGGCTGCTCCTCCGTGTAACTTGCCCGATGGTCACCCAAAGTCTAGCCCAACGCCGGGTGCAATCAAGAGGGGTCCGGGTCCGATCAATTGTAAGCAGGCTAGGGGCTCGCGCAATCGCGCTGGAGTGGTTGAAGACTCCTGGCCTGAAACAGGTGAATTCGGGTAGCTAGCTACGCCATTGGTGTAGGGCAATGATCCTGCTGCCACTTCCCGAGCCGCATGCGCCAGATCGATGGCCTCTTGTGCGGTCTGGCGATCCGGCCAAAAATCGAAATCGTATCGCATCTCCACGGCGTATCCGGACAATGTAACGAGGTCGAAATCGGCAAGCGGCAGGTCAGGCGCAACGTTCAGACACAAACGTTGGAGCTCCTCAAGATCGTGAGTGTGTGGAATGGATTGATCGAGGAATGCGAGGAGACCTTTAAGGCCCTTTTCCACCGCCTGCTGGCAGTGGAAACAGGCGGTGTCGTAGGGTCCGTCGCTGGCGATCGTGCGCGAAGCATCAGCTAGATCGCTCTCGGCCTTCCGGAGCCATCCGCGGCAATGGGCCAGCCTATCGTTCATGTAGCACCCGCCCCTCTCGCAGCGCTACGCAGATGAACGCGTTCTTGACAGCAGACCAGGCGCGGATTTCATCAGGTGTCCAGACCAGGATGTCTTTTGCGGGGAAGAGTCCCGTCAGGGCCCGACGATAGCGGGCCGAACGTTTGTAGCGGGGCAGGTTGGATTCCTCGATGATCAGGAGATCGATATCACTGTCGGGACGTGCGTCTCCTCGGCCTCGAGAGCCGAAGAGGATGATACGCTGGGGATGGCCCACGGCACAGATGCGCTTGACGATCTCCTCCAGGAGTCCATGATCAACAGCGGGGTACTGAAAGCTCCTAGCCGTCATTCGACCCTCGCACCGTGTGGATCCTGAACGCGCCAAGTCAGTGCCTGAATGCGACCTGACGATATAGCTACAATACAGAGGCAGTCAAGGACGCAAGGGCCCAGAATCCACCGTCTCCGGTTTCGGCTGCGTCGAAGCATGCTCATCGGAGGGGCGTTCTTGGCGCACCCCCGATCAGCCGCGTTCTGCCCAATGCCTATCGTCCAAGTTCTCGCCATGCGAACGGTTAGGAGGGCAGCTTGCCGCCCGCCAAGTCATGCTTCATCTCACCATGCACGGCTTCGCTCTGACCACATCGACCCCGATACCACCAGATCAGCTCCTCGCCATCGACCTCGCGATTGGTCACGATCCCGAACACCTTGTGATGCCCGCGCTCGCCGAACTCCATGACCGGAAACGGGCAGGCTCCTGTCTCTCCATGGCACGGCTGCACTTTCGCAAATGGCACGGCGGATAGCGGAGGCGTGGGGAGAGCGTAGCACGGTGACTCGGGCGACACAGCGCGTAGTCCGTTCGCTCATCCAGTGGGGTGTCTTGAAGGAGATGACGGAACGGGGAGTCTTCTCCGCGACGCCGCGGGTCGATGTCACGAATGGAGACGGGACTAGTTCCTGGCTCGTGGAGGCCGGAATCTCGAACTGCGACCGCCCTACGCGTCCTCTCCGCAGCCTCCTGACTAGCTCAGTCTTCTTCCCCTTCATGCTACCCCTCTCCCCGCTCGATTAATGGCCTGAAGTAAAATATGTTTGACATTTTGTCAAACACGTCTTACCATGATTCATGGAACATTCAACAGGACAATTCCTTGGAGGAGAGCCATGACACAAGCCCGTCTACGCAATCTACTCGCTCTGGCAATTTGGGTCATTGTGGCGGTCGGCTTCGCGATGACCGTGTTTGCCTCGGGAGGGCCCGCAACCTACGCCGATGACTCCCAGCGAAGAGTCATCGGTGCGGTGTTTCTGGCGATCGGCATCTTTGGCACACCGCTCGCCAGGTTGCTGACCCGTGGCAAAGCCCAGGCTGGGCACGTGCACCGCGACGAAAGGGATGAATGGATCGATGCGAAGGCCACCAGCATTGGGATGATCGCGGTGGTGATGCTGGTATTCCTGGGAGGCATTGCCCTCTGGGAAGCGTACCAGGATCCCGGCTGCGTGCCGGTCGGTTGGATGTGGGTCGTGGCCTACGCCACGCTTATTCTGGCGCATCTTGCGCCGGCCGCGATCGCGCTCGCCTTCGACCTGGGAGTCTTGCGCCGTGCCGAAGGGTGAGCTTCGCAATCAGATCCGTCGCCTGCGCTTCGAGCACGGGGAAATGACGCAGCAGCAGCTCGCCGATCGGGTGCGCTGCACGCGCCAGACGATCATTGCCCTTGAACAGGGGAAATACCTGCCCTCGCTCGCCCTCGCTTTTCGCCTGGCGCGGATTCTTGGTGTGCCGATTGAGGAGGTCTTTCAGTACCGTGGATAGCCCGCCCGGCGCAAGACGCGCCACCAGCGCAGATCATCCCCCAAACGCGCCGAGCAGCAGGCGTCGCAGCGGACGGGGTGCCGCTGAGCTGCTCGGCGTCAGTGGAGATGTGGGAAATCCATGCTAGAATGATGGGGTAAGGCAATCCGGTTTGGCTGTAGACATCTGATCCCCGCCAGGGCCATCCGGGGAAGGTCTGGATCTCAGTGTTAGCGGCTTAGCTGTAGACAACCGATCCCCGCCAGGGGCATCCGGGAGGGGTCATGTTCACCGACAATCGTCCCGATGGAAAAACTCGTCCTGGCCGCTCGCTATCGTCGCGCGCCCGACTGCGCCTGTGGGGCTCGATAGGTCTGCCGTTGATGGCGGTAGCAGTGGCGGGCATTTTATCGATTCAGCTTGATTCGAAGCATGGTGCCAGCGAGAAGGCTGTGCCGGATTCCACGGAGAAGCCGGTTGCCACTGCCGGCCAGACCTGGACGCCGCTTTTTGATGACCAAGCGAGCATCTCGGTTGGCGCGGTGGCGATCGATCCGAGCAATCCGGTGGTGATCTACGCAGGCACGGGCGAGGTCAACCCAGGCGGTGGCAGTGTCGCGTATGGTGGCACGGGGATCTTTCGGTCGGTCGATTGCGGCGATAACTGGGAGCCGCTGGGGCTTGAGAACAGCGGTGCATCGGTTCGGACTGTGGAGTTGGCAGGACATCCACTTCTCGGTTGACGGCAGCCTGAGGAACACCGTGCGGCGCCTGGTGCGCGAAGCCGAGGCTGGGGCAACTCAGCGGGAGCTCCAAGAGCGTCTGCGGATACGGGTCTACAACACGCTGCTCGATCTTCTGCGCAAGGGAGAGATCGACCGGGACCGTCTGGCCAGGGTGTACGTCTATTTGCACACCGACAGGCGTGTGCGTGCATCCCAGTTCGAGCGACGGCAAGAGATTCTGACAAGTATTGCCGAGAGCCGTGAGGCCGAAGCCAGCGACGAGGTCGTCATCCAGGTGCTGCTGACCCTGATCCGCTATCCGGGACTGGAACCTGGGGAGGTGGTGCGCCGACTGAGAGGACACTCGCCGCCGGTGACAATGCAACAGGCTGAGGCCGTATTCACCCGCTACGAGCTTGGGGAAAAGGGGGATCCTCGACGCACTGAAGTACTTCCAACGCAACGCCGCGCAGGCGGGTTGGTCTGCCCAGGAGATAGTGCGGGCAACCGTGATGACCGGACCCGCGATTCCACCGAACGATCTCGGCCATCGAGCTTCCGAAAGGAACATACGATGGCGCTGCTCCGAAAAGTCTTTGTTTGGGGGGGGGGCGGAGGTGAAAAGCCGCAGAATGGATCATGTCATAATAGCTATTCCGTAAGGCGGTTATGTCTCTTGCAGCGCGCAGTCCCAGGGGTATGACATCTGCTGTTCCAGAGTAAATATTCAGTA
>JAGMDA010000077.1 GCA_023128935.1 Candidatus Eiseniibacteriota bacterium
CGTGTCTGCGCCGGCTGCGCCACTATTTCGGGGAGCCGGTCTTCGAACTGGCTTGGTTTCACTTCCAGGATGGGATAGCATCTCAACTCGTCTTATCGCGCGGGACAAGCTGGGCCGGGTTTCCGCGCGCTGAGTCGGGGCTGCGTCCATTGACCAGCGAAACGGCTTTGGGTTGACGAGCTACCGGCAGGAATAACGGTCAAGGAGGCGACGATGTTTGAGGGGCTCGAAGAACGGTTCCGGCGGGTTCTTCCAAAGGCGGACTTCTGTTCCTTGAGAGCAGTGGACGAGCGCAACGAGATCGTGCAGGTGCGGCAGAACGTCCTCCAACCCATCCAACTATTCCAGGATTGTGGAGCGATGATCACGGTGATGGATCGGGGCGGATACGGCTACGCCGCCACGTCTGATCTGTCGATGGAGGGCTTGCAGCGGGCCACTGAGCGGGCCCTTTCCTGGGCGCATCTGGCGGCGGGTCAATGTGTGTTTGACTATACCAAAGTGGCTATGCCCCATCCGAGGGGGAAGTATGAGTCCCCTGCGAAGACGGCGTGGGAATCGATTCCGATGACCGCAAAGATCGATATCGTCAAGCGCGAGTGCGAGCGGTTGAAGACCGACGACCTGATCGCGGATTTCACTGCCGTCCTTTGGTACGCGAGGTCCGAGTCCTTCTATCTCACCAATGAAGGTGGAAGCGTCCACCAGGTGATCCGACGGATCTATCCCAATCTGTCGGTCACCGCGAGCGAAGGCACCACCTCCCGCACGCGCACACTGGGAGCCGGGGCGCTCTGTCGGCAGGGAGGGTTTGAGGTGTTGCAGGATGTGGGATTCATGGAGGAGGGGCCGCAGCTTGCGAGAGAGGCCTTGGAGCTGCTCTCGGCGCCCAATTGCCCAGAGGGCAAGATGGATCTCCTGCTGGACCCATCCCAGCTTTATCTGCAGATTCACGAATCGATCGGCCATCCCCTGGAGCTGGACCGCATCCTAGGTGACGAGCGAAATTACGCGGGAACCAGCTTTGTTCAACCCGAGTACTTCGGGTCCTTCCGCTACGGGTCGGATCTTTTGAATATCACCTACGACCCAACGATTCCCGAGGAATTTGCTTCTTTCGGTTTTGACGATGACGGCCTTGAGGCTGAGAAGCTCTATCTAATTGAGAAGGGCGTTCTCAAGCGTGCCATGGGGGGGCTGATCTCGCAGACGCGCGCCGGGATTCCCGGGGTTGCCAATGCGCGAGCCGACGGCTGGAGGCGCCCTCCGATCGATCGGATGGCAAACCTCAATCTGGAGCCGGGTGAATCCTCGCTCGATGAGATGATCAGATCCGTAGAGAAGGGCATCTACATGCGGTCGAACACCTCATGGTCGATTGACGATTCACGCAACAAGTTCCAGTTCGGGTGCGAATGGGGCAGGCTCATTGAGAACGGGAAGCTGACCCAGGTCGTTCACAGCCCGAACTACCGGGGCATCTCAGAGACTTTTTGGAACAACCTGGTCATGGTGGGTAACCGCTCCGAGTTCGGTGTGCTAGGAACCCCCAACTGTGGAAAGGGTGAACCCAATCAGGTCATGAGGGTTGGACACGCAACGCCGCCAGCCCTATTTCGGGATGTTGATGTCTTTGGGGGAGACTAAGCATTTCTCGCCGGGCTTGCCCAAGGGAGTGAGAGCCTCAAGATAAGAAAGGGGTCGGAACCGATGCAGGAGCAGTTCTACGCAATCACTGACTATGCTGTCTCGATCCTCCAGGGCGATGAGGTAATCAACCTGAGTTTCGAAGGAGAGGAATCGGACTTCGTCCGGTTCAATCACAGCAGAATCAGACAGCCAGGGTCCGTATTCTCGATTGATCTGGGTATTGATCTAATCCGTGGACAGCGCCATGCCGAGGGGCATCTGGCTCTGGCCGGGGTCAGGGAGGAAGACCGCGAGCGAGTTCGGGCAGCAATTGAAGAACTCCGCGGCAGGTTGGACCATTTGCCTGAAGACCCACACCTGCTCTATGCCACGGAGGTCCATTCCACCGAGCGGTTTGGAGAGTGTGACCTGCCGGACCGCGAAGTAGTCCTTGGCGAAATCCTGCGAGGAGGCCAGGAAAAGGATCTCGTTGGGATCTTTGCCCAGGGACCGATCTACCGTGGTTTCGCGAACAACCTGGGGCAGAAGAACTGGTTTGCAACCCGCAGCTTCCATCTGGACTGGTCTTTCTATCTGCGTGCGGATAAGGCCGTCAAGACCTCCTACGCGGGATCTAGATGGGATGCGGAGATCCTGCGCAAGAAAATGGATGAAGCTGCCCAGCAACTCGAACTACTCAAGGTCGAACCCAAGACAATCAAGCCCGGTAAGGTCCGTGCTTACCTTTCACCATCCGCCGTGTGTGAGATCCTTGGGACGGTGGCTTGGATGGGATTTGGCTTGAAGGACCACAAGTCGAAGATCTCATCGCTCATAAAGATGACCGCGGGCGACGCCACGTTGCACCCCTCGTTCAATCTGGCCGAGAACACGGCTGAGGGTATTGCCCCCAACTTCGACAGCAAGGGTTTTATCAAGGATGATAAAGTAACGATAATCGAGAATGGCAAGTTCAAGGATTATCTGGTTTCCCCTCGATCTGCCAAGGAATATGGCGTGCCCACCAACGGCGCTCGTTCATTTGAGTATCCCGAGTCATGCGATCTGGCTGCCGGTGATCTTGCTTCCGACACGGTGCTTGAGAAACTGGGCACCGGCGCTTATATAAACAATCTCTGGTATCTCAACTACTCCGACCGTCCGGCCTGCCGGCTGACGGGCATGACTCGCTTCGCCACTTTCTGGGTCGAGGATGGCAGGATCTCTGCTCCACTCAATGTGATGCGCTTTGATGAGTCTTTCTACCGGATGTTCGGCGCCAACCTGATCGGTCTGACGCGGGAACGCGAGGTGCTTCTGGACAACAACACCTATGGCGGACGCCAAGCAGGCAGTGCCAGGCTACCAGGGGCTCTGATCGACGATTTCCCCTTCACATTGTGACATGACCCGAGGGGGGGAGCACCAGCTCGACGCCGATCATCTTTATATGCCCTTTACAACCGCCTGCCGCCTACGGTATGCTTCGCCTATATCCCTCCATGGCGCTCAGTCTGCGTATCTCCCAATGATTCTGTCCAGGACGAGTGCTGGGCATCTCCTGTTAGCCGACGTCCCCCACGTTCGGGTGAGGTGGACCGACCGGCCCAGGGCGATCCCTACCCGCAATTGTGAATGCATCTGTGAGGGGCGACATGGATCTCAAGAGGGAACGCGAATGGGCCGACTACCGGCCCCTTGTGGAGTGTTACTTATCGGCTGGCGAGTTCTCGATGGCGCGCACGATCGCAGGGCGCCTGGTCCACGCCTTGGAGAAAGGAGAGCTTGAGTGGCACGCGCATGACGAGATCGAGTGCCGCATATTCTGGGCCGAGGCCGTACTCCGGTCCCGTAGTCCGGACAGCCTTGGGACTGATACGGATGTGCCGGCTGCCCAGGGCTGCTGCGGAGCCCTACCAGATCAGTTGGAGTCCACCCAGGTGTGGCCAGACGAGTGTGCGCCTGCTGAGACAGTGCCGGACGTAGCGGGTTGCATCTGCGCGCTCCCGGATGATGGATTGGGGTTCGTTGAGGTGCTTGTCGACGCGTTCAGGGCACCGCGCCTCTGTAACGGTCTTCCGGTTCACCTGAGGCAGAGGATTGCGCTGCTGGATTGCCTGTTATGTGAACGCATGGAACGGCACTCAGCGGCAGTGGCGGGAGCCGAGTGTGCCGTCTCGACCTTATCCGCCGGCTGTGATCCCGCCGTCATGGCGCGGCTCCTTCTGGTCGCCGGGCATTCGGCGGCAAGCCTGGGGCGCGATAGAGCTGCAGAGGGCTATCTGAGAAAGGCCTTGGGTTCGGCGATCCAAGCGAGCTGCCCCCAACTTCACGCTGAAGTCCTGGCAGACCTCGGCCTGCACATGTCCCGATGCGGACAGCTCAAGGAAGCCGGGCCCCTCGTCTTGGCTGCCCTCGAGATACAGGTTAGGTGCGGTCAGCCCCACAGGGCCGCAGCAACCCGGTTGGAACTTGCTCGACTCCGGCGACGGGAGGGGTTCCTCGCAGAGGCGCTCGAGCTCTATGATGAGACCATCCGAATCTCTCAGCTTCTGGATCTCGGATTGATCGTCCTGGAAGCACGCCTTGAGGCGGCGCTCTTGAGGACTCTGCGCTTTCAGCCCCACGAGGCCAGACAAGACCTGCTCATGAGCATTCGGCAGGCTCGCAGGCTGGGAGCAGCTGGTCCTCTCATCCGCGCTTACGGAAGTCTCGCAGTCACCCACGCCCGTGCACTGGATCCGGAGCGAGCCTACAGGGCGCTCTCGCTTGCCCGCCGGGTCCTTACTGCGGCCGAGCCGGCTGTTGCGGTGCGCGCGGAACTTGCCATCCACACTGCCGAGGTTCATCTAGCCCTTGGCAACTTTACCGACGTTACCTGCCAGGCTAACGAGGCCCTGTCCCTTGCCGGGCAGCGCGATCTGCTGGGCATCCGGGCTGAGGGCTGGCTCCTATTGGGGAAGGTTGCTCTTGCTGAGCGCAAGCATGCGGAAGGCGCCAAGGTCTTGCGCAGAGCTATAGAGTGCTTTACAGCCATGCAGGACGCGTGTGGATTGGGACGCGCGGAAGTGGCACTCGGTCGAGCGTTGATCGCGTCGGCTCCCGGTTCGCAGGAACGGGCCAGCGGATGGCACATCCAGGCACGTGGCGCCAGGCGACTCCATAGGGCGGGGGTTGCCAGCGGCCTATCGGTGCCCTATCAGGGGAAAGACTCGCATGACGGCCCTACCGAAGGCCGTCGGCGAACGTATGCACAGCAGCGGACGGATGGACCCGCATGTTGGGCCCGCTATGGAATCATCACCCGCAACCGCGTGCTCCACACCGAACTGCTCCACGCCTCGCGCGTGGCTCCCACGGCGCTTCCGATCCTGATCTACGGTGAGACCGGATCGGGAAAGGAACTGGCGGCCAAGGCGATCCATCGGATGAGCGCGCGGGAGGGACGCTTGATCGTCTTCAACGCCGGCACCTGCAGAAACGAGCTGTTCGAATCCGAACTCTTCGGCCACCGCAAGGGCGCCTTCACGGGTGCCCACCGGGACCGGGAGGGACTGATCGCACAGGCGGAGGGAGGAACCCTCTTCCTCGATGAAATCGCTGACCTCAGCCCAACGGCTCAGGCCATCCTGCTGCGCTTCCTCGACAGCGGCGAGGCGCGTCCGGTGGGATCGGACACCATACGAAAGATTCGAACCAGGATCGTCGCTGCCAGTCACCGCCAGCTCAACCGGATGGTTGCGGGTGGGCAGATGCGCAGGGATCTGTTCTTCCGGCTTGCAGGGGCGGAAGTTAATCTGCCACCGCTGCGCGCGCGGCGGGACGATATCCTCCTACTCATCCGCTACTTCACCCGACGAAGCGGGCTTCCACTGGGTAAGCTCGAGGCGGTGCTGTCCGCAGGATTCTCCGAGCGCCTCATTTCATATCCTTGGCCAGGGAACATTAGGCAGCTTTCCCATTGGGTGGATCAACTGGCGGCGCTGGCCTCGGGCAACCTTCCTGAACCACAGATCATCCGCACGCTGGAGCGAACGATGGCGGCCGCGATGCGCTTGCATGATTCGGATGGTCGCACTTGCGGGTCCTTCTTTCGCGCAACTGCATCCCCCAGCCGGGAGACGTTGATCAAGATGCTTGTGTCGCGCAAGGGGAACATCTCCAAGGTTGCGCAAGACTTGCACACGTACCGGACCCATGTGTACAGGTTGCTGCAGAAGAGAGGAATCGACATCAACTGCTATCGCTTGAACGACAATAAGGATAGTCTTACGACATGTAGCTCCAATCGGGACGCGGTTGGCGAGTCCTAATCGGCTGAATCCGGGTCACCAAATCCGCAAGCCACTTCACACGCACAGTAGATAGCAGACAAAGGCTGGGGCGTTGTCTCCCTTGCGCGATATGCGGAACACCCCGTTGCCCTCTCCAGATGCCCTGTCGGTGCATTCCCAGTAGACAAGGCAATCACGGAATCCGGCCTCCATGGCGATCTCCTGCACTTCTGGAATCTGCCACAAACGCCAATGGTAGGTGAAGGCCTTGTGCATGACGCTGCGATCTGGGAACTCGAAATGGATATAGTTGGTGACCTCATGAGTGATTGGGTTGAAGGCGGCCTGATCCCAGACATAGGTAAACTTGTCGTAGACTGTTTTTTCCTCACGCTCCTCCATCGTTTCGGGTCCGCCGTAGAGATCGAGATAGAGGATGCCGTCCTTCTTGAGTCCGCGCTTAATACTAGCGAAGTAGTCGCGCAGCTCAGTGCGGGTCCGAAAGACGAAGTATGAGAAATTGAAGGCGGCCACCGCATCCGCCTTGAACGCGACCGGTTCGCGTACGTCCTGCTGGATTAGGGTGATCCCCGCAGCCCGTTCGGCCAGTGGAGCGATGTGTGTTTGGATGCCCCACTCGAGGGTGTGCCTGTCCAGATCGATTCCGTAGGCGCGGTTTCTGGTATCTTGCCGCACCCATTGCGCGCAGAGTGAAGCCGTGCCACAGAAGTCCTCCCGCAGGGCACGCGCCGGGCGTCCCCTGAGGCGCCGGAACGTGCGCGCGATGAACTGCGCGTCGACCTCGGGGTCCTGGACGGCTCGCTCGTAGTAGACCAACTTGTCGGCCAACTGGGCCTGGGTCTGCTTGCGAGCCTGGGCCTGGGTCTTCCTGGTCGTAGATGCGTTCTTGCCGGCTCTGCGGGGCTCCCGTGGTGCCATCCCATCCTCCTGGACTCCGGCTCTCCCTCTCTCGTCGTGCGTAACGCTAATAGACTGTAGATTGGAACGATAGATCCCCCCGCCCTGGGCGTCAAGTACACCGATCCCCCTGCCCCGGGCATCGAGTACCCCAACTTGCTCTCCGGCCGGTGTCTATATCCCAAATCCGAAGGATAGAAAGTTGCCCTGCCGATACAAAAGGCGGGTCGGAACGCCCGTGTGGGGTGTCCCAGGCTGGGGTACTTGGGGACTGCGCCGGGTGGATCTCACCGCAGGGCGACGGCTGCGGCTGCGTCCTGTGCGAGGGCGAGGAGGCCAATGGTGTCCGAGGACTTCAAGCCGAAAGAGCGAACGGAGGCAACCATCTCCGGTGGGCGTGCCGTGTTCGAGATAGACGAGGCCCATCTACTTGTGGCCCTAAGCCTCTATCCTGATGAATCTGGTCAGCCCTTCTTCGATGAGGAAATCGACCAGCAACTGGCAGCGCTGCGAGTGGTTCGGGGCATTGATTCCGAGCAGATTCAGGAGGCCATTTCGCTGGCTGGGAGCGCCGGCGAACCTGTAGAACGCGTCATCGTCGCCAGAGGAGAGCCCTCAGTTCGAGGCCGTGATGCCTATTTGGAGTACCCGGTGCTGGATCATCTGCCCAAGACGGATGTCGACCCGGAGGATCCCATCCAGTTATGTGAGACGCGGATCGTCAACATTCGATCGGACGAGACGATTGCCGTGTTCCACCCGCCCGAAGAGGGCACAGGTGGTATCAATGTGCGAGGTGAGACCATACCGGTTCAGCCGAGTGTCGATGCCACGCCAAAACCGGGGCGCCAGGTCCGGTGGGAAAACGATGGAATCGTTTCGGACATCGATGGCCGGCTCGTCATGGACGAGAAAAGCATCCACGTGAATGACACCGTGGAGTTCGAGGGGGATCTGACGATCGCATTTGGGGACGTTGACTTCGTGGCGAAGATCATCGTCAAGCAGAACATTGAAAGCGGCCTCAAGATCCGCACTGGTGGGGATATAGAAGTCCATGGCTCCGTGATTGGGAGCGATATCCACTGCGAGGGAAATCTGATTGTTGGAAATGGCATCGTCGGTTCCGAAGAGACGATAATTGAGGTCCGCAATGACCTCGAAGCCCTTTTCGTGGAGAACGCTAATCTGAGGGTCTGGGGCTCTTGTCGAATCAAGGATAGTTTCGTCACCAGTTCGCTTCTGTGCAGCGATAGTCTTGATATGAGTGAAGGACGCGGGCACTTTGTCAGCGGCACAGCATCGACACGCAATGGTATCACAGTCCAAAGCATCGGGATCCTGATTGGGACGAAGGCCAAGCTTTCTGTTGGACGGGACAATCTAGCCAAGACGCGCATGGAGGAGGTTGAAGAGGAACTCGAGCGGCTTGAGAACCAACTGAATGAGATCAAGGAGGTTGACAGCAAAGCGGGTCCCATGACCAAGCTCTATCAGAAGCTGACGCCCGGAAAACGTGATGAGATCGAACTGCTACTGGAACAGATCCCTCGCTTGGAGCAGATCATCAGCGAGAGGCGAGATGAGCATGGGAGTCTCAAGGGCCGCATCGCCCCCGCCTACGATGCGATTGTGACGGTCCACAAACAGGTGTGTCCTGACGCGATCATCGAATTCCCGTTGGGCTTCCATCGAGTTTCCGAGGAACTGCTCGGGGTTGTTTTCAAATACGACGACCAGACATCCAAAGTTGAGCAGGTTGCCGCTGCCTGAGCCCTAGCCCAGAGCTACACCTCGATAATCACAGGCTCCATCGCCGCGTGCCGCGGAGCGGCCACAATGTGCGAGCTACCTTCGTAAACCTTCTCGTTCAGGATCTGGGTCACGGTTTCGATGGCCAGGTCCGGTCGATTGCGTTCCTCGCTCAAGTGTCCGAGGATGATGGCCTCGGGTTCCGTGTTGCTCTGTTCAATAGCGTGTTGAAGCAACAAGCCGGCCAGAGGGTTGGGCATATGATAAAGCGATGCGGGGTTGAAGTGTGCCTGTAACATGTCGAGATCATGGTTGGCCTCGAGATAGATGAGATCGCAGTTGTAGATGTGCGGGATCACTGCTTCCGGGTCATTGAAATCGGACGCGATCAGGAGCTTGCGGCGGCCGTGGCGGATGACGAAGGCGTGTGTCGTGATCCCTGGGGCGTGTGGGATCGCGACAGGTGTGATGTCGAACCCGTCGATCTGGAAGGGATGGTTTCCAAAGGTGCGGAACTCCAGTCCGGAGAGATCGATACTGGCAGGGATGCGGTAGGGGTTCAGATAGCGATACTGAACGTCACGTTTGGTCTGCTCGTGAACATATATAGGAATCCCAAGGCGATCCACTACGCGCAGCGCAGCGTAGTTGATGTGGTCGGAATGGGCATGCGTGATCAGCAATCCGTCAATGCGGCTGGTCAGGCCCACTTCCTCTTCTAGGATCTTGGTACAGGCGCGCTGTGATCGGATCCCACAATCTATCAGTAGGCGGGTGTCGTGACCTCGTCGGCGGTTCTCCAGCAGGAGCAGGTTGCCACTGCTTCCACTCCTGAGACTGCGAAAGAGAAGCATCTCAGCACTCCGTCTGCCGCACACGCCCCAGCATCCAATGAGCCAGGGGGGCGGATCCCATTCATTCGAGCTAGGGGTGGCCCCGCGCTCGAAGGGCCGTCTGCGTCCACCATGCTAGCTGAGGAATCATAAGAAAGCCACGTACTAAGGGCTCGCGCAAGAATAAC
>JAGMDA010000770.1 GCA_023128935.1 Candidatus Eiseniibacteriota bacterium
ACTCTGTGTCTTGCCGTCCTCCTGGGGCTGTCGTTTCAGCCCCTGAGGCAGGCAACGGCTTCCGAGAGCTGGATGAGCTACCTCTACATGAATGACATCCGGGGCCTGGCGGCGACCGAAGAAGGTATCTGGTGTGCAACTGGGGGCGGCGTCTTGTTCTACGATTTTGCTCTCTCGGGGTTCCGCACCTGGAACCGCACCGCCACCGGTCTGGGCAGCGATTCGCTCTCCTGCGCGGCGGTCTTTGAGGGCAGCCAAATCGCCTTCGGTACGGAGCAAGTGGGCGTCTGCATCTACGAGCCCGACCGCGGGCTCTGGTACAACTACAACAGCATGACTTGGCAGATTGCGAGCGACCAGGTTCTCTTCATGCGTGAGGAGATGCCCTGGCGACTGATCGGATCCCAAGGCGGGTTTGTGGCGCTGCGGGATGGCGACGTGAGATGGGCCTGCCAGCAGGGGCTGGACATCTGCGGGCTGCCGGGTTGGGATGTCTCGGCTGGTATCTACTACGATGGGGCTCTCTGGTTCGGCACGCTGCCGGGTGAGAGCGCCGTGGGAGGAGTTGGGCGCCTTGACGACAGCACGGGGGTCTGGGACATATTGAGCACGAACCTGCCCTCGCTCGATGTGGCCGACTTCGCCGTGTGGGGGGACAGTCTTTTCTGCGCGACCAGCAACGGGATATGCGTCTGGACGGATGTGGGATGGGATGCGCGCGAGGATGGACTGCCCAGTGGGTTCTCGATCCTCGATCTGCACGCCGGTTCCACGCGCCTTCTGGCGGCAGGGTCGGGTGGTAATGGCGGGGTCTTTGCTTGGGAGCCGGCCGCAGGAGAGTGGATGCGCTTGGGATCGCAGATCCTGCAGGCGCGCTGCATCACCGAAGGTTCCGACGGGATCATCTGGGCCGGGACGAGCGCTGCGCGGAGTGGTGCCCACTACCTCCTGCCCGAGGAGGACGGCCTTTGGGAATTCGTGGGAGAGGTGTGGATTCAGCATCGACATGCGGGACCGCACCCGGTTCAGAACTACCGCACGCTTCATTGTGACCAAGACGGCAGGCTGTGGGGGGCTACGGCATCTCCAGCCTGGAGGATTGTCCTCCTGGATAGCGGCCGGTGGTCCTTCTTTGATAGCAGCAACAGCCCGCTGACCGACACCTGGGTCTTTGACATCCGAGTCGAGGGTGATCAGGTCTGGGTGGGGCACTGCTGCTGCAACATGATCGAGAAGCCCTGTAACATGAACATCTGGAGCCTGGGAGACACGACCATCACGCTGATGGAACCGGTGTATAACATCTGGGATTCTGCCAAGGACAGTCAGGGGAACTTGTGGTTCGCCTCCTATTATGAGCATCCCGAGGAAAACCCGGAACTCGCCAAGGGTTTCTTCCACTGGAACGCTGCGACGGGCGCATGGACGCAGTACAGCAAGGAGACCACAGGCGGTCTACTCTTGTCGGATGCCGTAGCGGCTATCACAGTGGATTGGCCGTATCTATGGATCGGCCACATCGCAGACGGAGCCACGCGGGTCAACCTGGGGTCAGATGGGCTTCCTCTACTGTACGGATTTGCATGGACGCAGTACTCGAGTGACACGGATGAGCCGTTGGCGGGCAACCGGGTTACGTCAATGGCCTCCCGTCCCGGGGAGGTCTGGATTGGGACCGATAACGGTCTTAGCCTGCACGACGCTGAAGGGTGGTGGATATTCAGGCAACGTCCCGGCGGGCTGCCGGGCAATGAGATCAAGGACATTGCGTTGACCGATGATGGTGCCGCCTGGATCGCCGTTCGCGGAGAGGGAGTCACGCGGATGTCGCGCAGCCCCTCCGGCGGATTCGCCTTCGAACGCTTTGGCCCGCCTGACCTGGTGAGTCCGAATGTCCAGGTCATGACCGCTGGGTCCGAGGGACGGGATCTCTGGGTGGGCACATCCGCGGGTCTCTCGCACTACATTCCGCGCGCCGCGCTGGCCGATGAGCAGTTCTCCGAGGTCTACGTCTACCCGAACCCGTACAATCCGCACTGCGGCGAGTCGGTGCGCTTCGTGAATCTACCGGGCAGTGCCGAACGGGGCGTGGTGGTCGACGTCTCGGGCCGCGTGATTCACAGGTTCGAGAGGAAGTGGCCGGACGACGGCTTCTGGGACGGCCGCGATACCGATGGGGACCTTGTCGCTCCCGGTCTCTACATCGTGCGGGTTGCGACACCCCAGGGATGGCTTTCGGGACAGATCGCCGTTCTGGATCTGCCCTGCGACTAGATACGGAGAGCAAGCGTTGAATCGGCGCAGGCAGATGTTGATGGTCGCCTACTTCTTTCCACCCCTGGGGGGTGCCGGGGTACAGCGCAGCCTCAAGTTCGCCAAGTATCTTCCCCAAGAGGGGTGGGATCTCACCGTGCTGACCGTCCGGGCCCGGGACTACTGGATGGTAGATGAAAGCCTCACCCGGGAGCTGACCCAGATTTCTCGCCCGACCTCGTCGGTGGGGCGTGTAGATGAGCAGCCGCAGCAGATAATAGAAGAGAAGTCCGATCTAGCGTCTTCCGATCTAGGGTCTTCTGGTCTAGGGTCTTCCGGTCTAGGATCTTCCGGTTTAGAGCCTGGTGTACAAGTCATCCGCACTACGTCACTGACCGGTCTAGCGCTCATCAAGCGCCTGGTACCCAAGCAGGCGGGCAGGCATGGGCAACCGCGCGGCTCGTCAAAGGCGCTGCGCAGGCTACGCCGACTCGCCTCCTGGTTCCTGCTCCCCGACGCCTATCGCGGGTGGGTGCCCTTCGCCACTCGTGCCGGTGCCAAGCTGCTTGAGGCTCAGCCCTTTGATTTGATCTATACAACCTCTTCTCCCGACAGCGCCCACCTGGTCGGTCTCTCACTGTCACGCCGTTTCCGTCTGCCCTGGGTTGCAGACTTCCGTGACCCCTGGACGCACAGGATGTCCTTTCAACCCCCCACGCGGTGGCATTCCGCGTGGCAATCTCAGATGGAAAGACGGGTCCTGCGTGAGGCCACGTTGGTCACGGTGACAGCCGATGAAACGCGCGAGGATTTCTTAAGGCTCTATCCTGAGCTCCCGCCCGAGAAGATCCAGGTTGTGACCAACGGTTTCGACGAGGAGGATTTCGCCCCCTGGAACGAAGTTCATCCCCAGGGCGATCGCATGCAGATCCTCCACGCCGGGCAACTCAACCCCGAACGCCCGGCCAAGCCCTTTCTGGAAGGCCTGCGACGCTTGGTGGAGACCCAACCACACGCCCGCGAGCGGCTGCGCGTGCGCTTCCTCGGGCCACACTACGCGGGTGATCCTGCCTGCGCGAAGGAGATGGGCCTTGAGCGGATCGTTGGCTTTGAATCGGGCAGACCACATCATGAGCTGGTGCGGGAACTGCTCACGAGCCACCTGTTGCTCTTGATGGAGCAAGACAGCGAGCGGGGCGGGCTGATCCTGCCAGGGAAGATCTTTGAGTACCTGCGTACTCGCCGTCCCATCCTCGCCCTCCTGCCTCCTGGGGCGGCCTGGAACCTGATCACCCGGCTGCAAGCCGGACGCTGTTGCCGCACTGGAGACAGCAGGGCCGTTGCGGAAGCCTTGGGTGCCTACCTTCGTGAATTCGAGCGGGGTGGGATAGCATCCACCGGGCTCGCCGGGGATGATCTCCTGGCCTTTGAGCGCCATACATTGGCCCGGCGCCTAGCCTCTCTGATCGAACCGCTCTGCTCATAGCACTCTTGCTACGGATCCGGCGCAGCATCATGATGGATCTGCATCTTCTGTCGCGTGGCGTTGTCGGCGAACACAACCGGGCACAGCTTGATAGAACTCTTACTGATGGATCTGAATCTTTTGTCCCTGGCTTCTTCCCCGCCGTCTTGGCTCCCCTCCCTAGCTCCCTTGACCTCCCTGGCTTCCTTGACCTCCCTGGCTCCCCTGACCTC
>JAGMDA010000771.1 GCA_023128935.1 Candidatus Eiseniibacteriota bacterium
AAGGAAATACCAATCCTGCCTGTCACCTTCTGGTCTCGGCATCGCCCAGGGCCATTGGCTATTGTCAAATAGCGGACGGTCAGAGTCATCTATCAGGACCCAACCGTTTCGCGATAATAGTCCCTGTTCTAGAGATGCGCCTCCTCTTACACCATCGAGAGTCCGCATGGTGCCCTGTAAGTTGCCCTCATCCTCGGTGCCCGGGCTCCAGGTGATCTTCTTGCCATTCAACAGGAGTTCTACTGAGAGATTATGACCAGCGAACTTGCCGCTGTTCTTCTTGTATTTCACGATCAGTTTCTCAGTGTCGAGGGTGAACCAATCTCCGTCAGAGTATGCGTTGAAGGGGGGAACAGGCAATCGGCGGTTGATGAAAACGAGAGATGCGTGGTCTTCGAAGCGGGCGTCACTGCTCCACTCCATCCGGATGAGCTGCGGGGTGAGGACTGTGAACCTGGCCTGGTCAACAAGAACTACAGCTTCTGGATCGGCAACTGGATCGTAAGTGCGTCCTGAGGCAGGGGGGGCGTTTCTGATGATGAGCGCAAGCAGCACGACGAGCATAAGGCGCATAGGAGGACAATGACCATCTCTCAACATGATTGTCTCCTTATCCTGATGTGCAACGTGGTAGATTCACCGCTCATAGAAGTAATACATTTGAACCAATGAGACAAACAATCCTCTCGGATAGGCTGTGAGATTTCTCTGTCCTGGATCAGCGTTGGCTGGTTGCGCGAACTCCGCCTCGGCCTCTGGGGCGGGTGCTGACAACGGGCAATGCCGTGCTCCAATTGAAGACCTCACAGAAGACCCATAAGCGCCGAAAGATATGGGAGGGAGCTCGGGTCCCTGACCAGCGGCCGGCCCGTTGCAGGCGCCGGGCGGGGTATGTGTATTCGGATTCGGAGGTTCGTGTGGATCTCAAGCGGGTGTTATTGATCCATCCTGACAGGGAGGCTAGTGGCAGATTTGCCTCGCGTCTCAGCAGGTCGGGCCCCTACGCAGTGACTCAGGTTCAGGATGGGTTTGATGCTGCATGGGAGCTGCTTGGTGGCCCTTATGATTGCATGATCCTCCATGTGTCGACTCGCGGTCTGAAGCCCACGACCGTGATAAGGAAGGTCCGCGAGGCAGCGAACATGTCGGGCATGCGTATCTTGATTCTCTGTCCAGACAGCGCTACCAGACTGCGGATGAAGCGGATAGGAGCAGATGACCTGCTCCTGGAGCCGATTGAGCCCGACGCCTTGATCGAGAAAACCTCCGCCCTAGTGGGACTCAAGACCCCGCAGACGAAGAAGCCCACGCCACAGCAACGGGCAGTCGACCGTGCCTCCCGCGGGCGGTCGCCGCGGGAGTTGTCAGGACATGCCAGCGAGGTGCGCAAACCGCGACCCGCTACGGATGCGGTCTCACCAAAAGATCCGGTCAAGGTTCAGGAGGGGCTCTTCGATGAGATCTGGAGCCTTGCCCAGAAGGGTCCGGCGACGCCGGGGCTACCGCCAAGGGCTACTCGGCTGGACATCCTCGTAGCCGATCGTACCGGGGATCTTGTTTCCAAGGAGCTGATCGCCGTCGATCCTAGCTTGGTTGTTGGTGTTCTGCGCATGTCGAATTCGGTCGGCTACCGCGGCCATGATCCCATTTCCGACTTGGGCAGGGCCGTTCAGCGGATAGGCCAGAGACAGGTGGCCAAGTATCTCTTGCAGACCTGGACCATGCGCGCCACGACGCCGCGGCCCACGCTGGAGTTCCTCATGGGGTCCTACTGGAAGCACAGCCTCGTGGTGGCTTGTATTGCTGAGGAGATAGCCGGGCATCTTCGGTATCGTCGGCCGGGGGCCGCTTTCTCGGCGGGTGTTCTGCACGACGTGGGGAAACTGTTCCTAATTCACTACTTCGAGGAAGTCTACCGAGGGGTTCTAAAACAGGCCGGGCAGATGCGGGGCCCCAGGGATCGCCTGCCGGACATCAGCCCGATCGAGCATAAGATCATGAAGATCGATCATGGCATTGTCGGCTATGAGCTATGCCGTGCCTGGGCGCTTCCGGCGATCGTGGGTTCGGGCACCCTTCACCACCATCTGGAGAGGGCTAGGGTCCGAGGGTTACAGGACTGGCGCGTAACGGTGATCGTGGCGCTTGCGGATCTGGTTGTCAGAGCCATGAGTTCCGGGTCGGTGCTCAGATCCAATCATCTCGCGGAAGCAGGTGCAACACGTGGAGCCCACCAGGATGGGGGTGCGTTGGGGAGGGCGGCTGAGGAGTCCCTGGATCT
>JAGMDA010000772.1 GCA_023128935.1 Candidatus Eiseniibacteriota bacterium
CCCGGCGGACCCCGAACTGCTCGGCCGCTTCCGTCAGGGTGGGCACTTGGCCACCGAAGTGTCGCCGAACCACTGCCAGGCAAAATAGTATTGCAACAGAATGCGTTGATATCTTACGATAGCTCATGGGCCGTACAGGCCTTCTTTCGCGGTGCGCTGGGTGTTGATTGATCGATCAGGTTCAGCGCGCCGCACTTGTTTTTCAGGGGTGGTCTCAGTCTTCAGCTCTGCCCAGCTCTACGCCCAGACCGCAGAAGCGTAGCTCCAGCCTGCCATCCACCAGCACCAGTCGCAACACCTCCAGCGCGTCGCCCAACTCCTCCAACGGCCCGCCGATGCGCCCGTTTGAAACTGCCGCCGACTGCCGCCCGCGGCTCCTGGCCTGTACCTCGGCCAGCACCCGACTCTGCAGCCCGAAGTATCGATCAGCCGGCGTCAATCCGTCGATGCCCATGTGCGCACGTCTGAGGTTGTACTCGTCGACCCACTCGTCGATGGCCACCGACATCTCTTCGGCCGTGGCGAACTCGCGCACATAGATCAGCTCCTTCTGGATCGCTCGATTGACCGACTCGACTTTGCCGATGCACTGCGGATGATACGGCCGCGAGACCGAGTGGTCGATGGTCTCCCGTTCCAGGTACCGCTTGAATGAAGTCTCCTTGCGCACCGCCAAGAACTGCCCACCCCGATCAGTCAACATCCGCTCCGGTTTGCCGTGCTTCTCGATGGCCCTCTCCAACGTGGCCACCGCATCCTCGCTGGTGATCGTCTCGCTCAGCCTGTGCCCCACGATGAACCTCGAATAGTCATCGATGACCAGGTGCAGGTACACACGTAGCTTGTGCACCCGCAGCGACAGCGCGTCCATTTGCCACAGCGCATTGGGCCTCGGCGCCTCAAACCGCTGAAGCTCCTGCTCCTGCTTCGCCGTGCGATGCTCGGTACGGTAGCCGTTGGCACGTAGCACTCGGGCGATTGCCTTGACGCTGATGCGCCAGCCGAAAAACCGCTTGAGCTGGGCTCGTATCTGCGCCGGTCCCATCGCCGCGTGTTCCTTCTTCAGCTTCAGGATCTCGCCCACCTCCTCGTCCGACAGCCCCGCGATGTTGTCCTTCGGCGCCCGGCTCCTGCCCGCCACCGGCGCAGCATCGGTCCCGGCCTGTACCTCGTTGTTCTCTCCGCTCGTCGTCTCAATTCCCACCCTTCCTGCCAGGATCTCCGGGTAACTGCCTTCCTCCTTGGCCTCCTTTCTCCATCGACACAGGCTCACCGCGCTCACCCCGGTCTTGGCCGCCACCGCCTCCAGCGTCATCCCGGCTGCCAGCAACTTCAGGCAGTCGACCTTGAACTCCGGGGCGTAGCGCACTCCCTTCGACCTGGGCATCGCCTTCTTCTGCGTCTTGCCCGCTCCCCTGTTCGACTTCTTTCTTGCCTTCGCCATGGTCGCCTCCTCGCCCCTCTCGGGGGCACTTGGGGGCGCCGGCCAGGCTTGATGAGTGTGACTTGTTTAGTGGGTGATTATCGGATCGATGTGTCGGTCAGCTACAAGAAAGAACCCGACGCGCTCGATGGTGTGATGTGCCCGAAGTTCTCGCTGGAAGAAATCGGCAACGAGAAAGCTTCTTGCTTCTCCATCGCGGGGATTGACTGGGATGCATTGAAGCCGTGCTGGCGGGACAAAGACGGCGAGTGGTTGTACCTTCCGGACATCCATGATGATCGCGGTCCCGAGAGGGGCGGCTGCAAGTCGATCTCCCCGAGTAAACT
>JAGMDA010000773.1 GCA_023128935.1 Candidatus Eiseniibacteriota bacterium
CAGGGACTGAGCGGCGCAGGATCGGTTGCTCAGGAGCTGAGTGGTGCAGGATCGGTTGGCCAGGAGCCGAGCGGTTCAGGATCGGTTGGCCAGGACCCGGGCGACACCCCGGTGGAATTCGATGTCCTGGCCCGCTTCGCCCCCCAGGGGCTCTACGGTCGCGTCGCGGCGGTGGGCGACCTCATTCCCCGCGGCAGCCAGCCGCGCTCGAATCTGGATCCCTTGCCATCGAGCAGAGTCCGCGAACGGCTGGAACGTGGGATGGCTGCCCTCCTCGGTCCGAAACCCTGGCGCAGTCTCTTTTCTTCCGCCGACACCGTCGCCATCAAAATCAACGGCCTGGCCTCAGGGCATCTCTCGCCCCGCAAGGAATTAGTGTGGGCTATCGTGGAAGGCCTTAGATCAGCGGGTGTATCGGACGGCAGGATTATCATCTGGGAACGGACTACACGCGAACTCCAGCGCAGCGGATTTCCGCTCCAAACCAGCGCCGCTGGGGTCCGCGCCTACGGCACTGATGCTCTCAGGGGTGGCGGGTACGCTGCAACCTTCGAGACCTTCGGATCCGTCGGGAGTCTGGTCAGCCGCATTGTCAGCAACTACGCCACAGCCCTCATTAACGTTGGGGTGCTCAAGGATCATGATCTGGCAGGCCTATCGGCCGGTATGAAGAACCTCTACGGACTGATCCACAACCCCAATCGTTACCATGACAATGCGTGTGATCCATTCGTCGCCGAGGTTGCCGCACTGCCCAGCGTTCGCCGGACCCTGCGCCTGACTGTCGTGGACGCAACGATCGCACAGGCCCAAGGCGGACCGGCCTACGTCCCCGAGTGGATCTGGCCCTGTAACCGGATCCTTCTGGGCCTGGATCCTGTGGCGTGCGACCGGGTAGCTTGGGATACTATCGAGAAGGAGCGCGCAGGCAGGGGGCTGCCGAGTTTGACTGAGGCAAAGCGAGAGCCCACCTGGATTCAGACCGCGGCCGGATATGGCCTGGGCCGCGCGGAGGATATAGATCTTAGGGAGGTTTGAGATGTTCCGGCTGAGCCGCCGTGCAAGGCTCATTGCATCAAGCCCACACAATCCGGATCTGCAGGAGGCGGGTGATGTGCCGGTCGTGGCAATTACAGGCAGCGAAGGCCTTGAGGGCCGATAGCCGCAGGGGCGGATCCTTAGAGGAGCTGAACTGCTCGTGAGACGACGAAGCTTCATTGCCAGCGTTGCCGGATGCATGTTCTGCAGCGGATTGACGCCGCGCTGCCTGGGCGGCGAAGCCCACGCGCAGGATGCGATCGACTTCGTCCTGCCCGAGGGAGAGAAGCGCATCTCACTGGTCCCCGCGCTGCACTACGAAAAACTCGAGGACAAGCGGCTCATTTGCCGCCTCTGCCCGCGCGAGTGCCGGGTGGCCGATCAGGAACGCGGTTACTGCGGCGTGCGCGAGAACCGGGACGGCGATTACTTCACCCTCGTCCACAGCCGGGTGTGCGCGGTCCATGTCGATCCTATTGAGAAAAAACCCCTCTTCCACTTCCTGCCCGGAACAACCGCCCTCTCGCTGGCAACCGCTGGCTGCAACATGGAATGCCGTTTCTGTCAGAACTGGCAAATCTCGCAATTCCGCCCCGAGCAGGTCGACTCAACCGAGGCAACGCCGGAGGGCGTGCTGCGCGCCGCCAGGCACCACCGTGCGCAGTCGATCGCCTACACGTACAGTGAACCAACGGTTTTTTACGAATACATGCTGGATGTCGCCCGGCACACGAGCCGCCAGGGCGTTGGAAACGTGGTCATCTCGAACGGCTACATCAGTGAAGCCCCGCTGCTCGAGCTAGCGCCCCACCTGGCAGCCTACAAGGTGGACCTCAAAGCCTTCACAGAGAAGTTCTACAGGGAGCAGTGCAGCGCACACCTGGATCCGGTCCTGCACACGCTAAAGGTGCTCAAGCGGATCGGCCTGTGGACAGAGATCGTCGTCCTCATCATTCCGACCCTGAATGACGATCCTGCATCCAACCGAGACATGTTCAAGTGGATTGCAGGGGAACTCGGGCCGGATGTGCCGGTGCATCTCAGCCGTTTCCATCCGACTTACAAGATCCAGAATATACCGCGCACACCAGTCTCCACACTCGAGCGCTTGCACGCGATCGCGCAAGAGGAGGGACTCCACTACGTCTACCTGGGAAACGTGACCGGGCATAAGGCCGAGTCCACCTACTGCCCCTCCTGCGGCCACCGGGTGATTGAACGCTTCGGATACATCGTCAACCGCGTAGATCTGAAGCAGGGCTGCTGCATCAAGTGCGGGGAGAGCATCCCAGGCATCTGGTCCTGATCTGGAATAGAGATCGGATCTTGAGGACCAGCCATCGAGCTAGGGAGAGCGGATGAAGCCAGCGCGCGTGGTAGCAGTTTGCTCCAGTACATCCTGGTCCGGAACCGAGAAGTGGGTATTGCGGGCCTGCGAAGGCCTGGCCGCGCGGGGCAGGCAGGTCGTGCTGGTCACTCGCCCGCAGAACCCTTTTGGCGCGCGCCGCACGTCCAACCTGCCTTTGGTACATCTCCCCTTGCGGAATGAAGCGGACGTGGG
>JAGMDA010000774.1 GCA_023128935.1 Candidatus Eiseniibacteriota bacterium
CCGCCCGACGAACGGCTAGAGGGTACACTGGCAGTGCATGCTGCCGCTGGACTGGCCGGCGCGCATGTGGTTCGGGTCCACGATGTCAAGGCGCACGTGCGGGCCATGCGTCTCGTCGATGCCCTGCTGGCAGCCCACTGACACGGGGAGAGAGCATGCCGCTTCCGATTCAGATCGAGTGGCTTCGAGATGCGATCGACATTCTGATCGTTACATTCCTCTTTTACAGACTCTTGATCCTTGTTCGCGGCACGCGCGCCGCTCAGATGTTCATCGGTCTCATCACCCTCGTGCTGCTGGCGGTTCTGGCCGAATGGCTTCATCTCTCCATGTTGAACTGGCTGGTGGACAGCCTGCGAACGGTCTGGGTCATCGCCTTTATCATCATCTTCCAGCCTGAGATGCGAAAGGCCCTAAGCCAGATTACAGAGAGCCGCCTTTTCAAGCGCTTCGTGCAAGTCCGCGAGCTCGGATACATCTCCGAGATGCACAGCGCCGTGGAGAGGATGAGCCGCAAGGGCCTGGGCGCACTCCTGGTGATCGAGAGAAACATCGGGCTCAAGAACTACCTCGAAACCGGAACTAGAATCGACGCGGATGTCTCGGCAGAGCTGATCGAGACCATCTTTACCCCCCCCTCCCCACTGCACGATGGAGCAATCATTCTTCAGGGCAATCAGCTTGTGGCGGCGGGGTGTATCCTGCCTCTCTCGGCGAATCCAGCCCTGGAGAGGGCCCTCGGAACTCGCCACCGGGCAGCAGTTGGTCTAACGGAAGAGACGGACGCCATTGTGATCGTCGTCTCTGAAGAGACGCGCCAGATCTCAATCGCCGAAGGTGGTCAGTTAACGCAGAATCTGCAGATCGGGGACCTGAAGAGTCGTTTGAGCGCCCTACTCAATGTCAAGATGAAGAAGAAGAAGAAGACAAAATGAAGGTCCGGGGATGCTTTGCGCTTGGCCCGGATTTCTCACCAGCCGTCTGCTGCACCGCGCGTAGCTGCACGCGCCCACTTCGTCATATGCCCCTCGGCATCCCATGCACCTAGGCGCCCTTGTTCGCGAGGTCCAGCGAGAAATGCGGATCTAGAAGTTCTCAATCCGCACAATCATAATGCCCTTGAAGGATTCCACGCGCTTCAGATAGGTCTCAAGCAGCACCTTCTCCACCTTGCCGCCCGCATAGACCCCTTCCAGAGGCTTTGACGCGGGATGGATCAGATAGACCTGGCCGTCTTCCACCCGCAGGATCCCCACATGGCCGATGATCGCCCCCGTCGCCCGCAACTTCTTCCCCAGCGCCGTGGATTCATCGCTCACGAAGAAAACACCATCTCCACTGCGAAGCACCCCAAAGTTGATCTTCTCCCTGGGAATATAGCGCACAGAATCCGGTTCGAAGCGGGTGGAGCCGGCCCGGTCAGGCTCGGAGGGACCCAGGGTCTCGGTTGCATCCTTCCCCCATAGCCCCGATCTGATCATATCGACCGCGTAGTCCAGGTGGACGGGGCTGTCGTAGTCGACCTGGCCTTGCTCATTGACAACCTCTTCGAGCGTCGCCCCGTAGAATCGGGTCCCGAAGGCGAACTGCACAGCCTCCAGGGCGTTGCTGGACCGGCCCAGTTCTGTAGTGCGATAGAAGAAGAGAATGCAATCGGTGCCGAAGTCATCCACCAGGCGGCCCTCGTGCGCGTAGCCGCCGGGCTGCAGCCCGAAGATGTACTTGGCATCACCCCGTTTCCGGAAGTAGTCGGCCCATGCTGCGATACGCTGCCCCAAATCAAGCGTGCTGAACTCCACCATGAGCGAGTCGATCAAGGAAGATGGCAGTGTGCGATCGCCATCCAGGTTGAACTGGACCATCTTCTGGTAGCGCTGCATAAGGCGCTCCTGGCGCATGTCCCCAGCCGGTACTGTCCCCGTGGTCGGCCCTGGATCATCTTGGGCCACAGACTCGGCAACTCCCCACATCAGGGCAACGATCCACAGACCCAACAGTCTTGCCCCCAGTGCCCTGGGATCGAACCCCTTTGGCCTCCGCACACAACTCATCGATCTACTCCCTGACCCCAGACTGACTCCCCGCACTCACCGGAACTTGACGATCTTGCCAACATAGCTGTGTTCACCTACACGCGTCGAGGCCATATAGATCCCGTTCGGCGCCTCCTGACCGCGCTCATCTCTCCCATCCCAAGTCCACTGGAGAGATGTCCCCCCATCAGGAGCAGACACCGCCTCGCTCCCCCGCAAACGCCGGACGACCTGTCCGTGAACACTAATAATGCGTATCTCCAGTTCCGATTCCAACTGCTCGGACCCAAAGTCGCTGCACACGACAGACCCGTTGCTCAGGGAATTACCATCCTCAGGCTGAGTCCCGCTGGTTTGAATCGAGGGGGGGTGGTGGAGTGCGTGCCCCGAGGCACCATCCCAGCCACTGCGCTCCACGTAATCCGAGGCGTCCAGATTGCAGCGCAAGAGGACCTGTTGACTGAAGGGATTCGGAGACGCCTGAATCGGAAGCGGGCGGCTAATCAGGAGGGTTGGTTCTGGGGGAGCGGTCACAAAGAGCCCGTAGCGCGTCCCAATAAACACCTTCCGCCCCTCAGGGCCGACCGCAAGGCTGATCGCGGGCAGCTGCAGGGGTATCGGAACCTCGATCCAGGAGTGATCCGCGTCAGATGTCCAGAAGACCCCCCGCGCCGTGCGGCAGAGCAGCACACGGGGGCGCTCCAAGGCAGAAAACACCGCAGTGACCCGCTCGCCCGCGAACGCGACAAGGTCCCAAGTGCCGGTGGTCGCGCGGCGATAGAGCCCCGCATCGGTTCCCAGCCAGATGTGGCCGCCCGAGCAGTCCACCGAAAGCACATCACGCCCCTGCGGGAGGGATGCCTGGTCGCTGATACACTGAAGCATGGCCTGGGGAGATAGTAGCAACTCCGCGCTCGAGTCCGGCATGGCCGCTCGAGCCGGACTCCAGCACCCAACCTCCGCGGGACCGACATAGACACCAAGCTCGGTGTCCAGGCGCAGTGCCTCTCCCCCTTCGGCTACCTCGATCGAGAGGACCGAAAGGCGGCGCAGGCCCCGGTTCTGCCATTCCCAGGTCCGGCCCG
>JAGMDA010000775.1 GCA_023128935.1 Candidatus Eiseniibacteriota bacterium
GGTGCCATCCCCGGTCAGCACGGTCTTCAGGATCGTCGGAAGTAGGCGACCGTCATTCACGGTGCCGTCGAAGACGAATCCACCGTGAGCCAGTGTATGCAGGGCTACAAACGGGGCCGTCACGGAGAGCCCCTCAAGGGGGTTCACTATCTCTGCATGGCCCATGTTCAGCGTGGCGCCGCAGACCTCACACTCCTCAAGACCCCACACCCGGTGCTCCAACATGTACGACCGGTCCAGGACTTCCTCGCGCGGAAGCTCACCGATGATGGGCACGAAACCCTCTGCCACCTGGGGACCGTCGATGAGAGAGTCGTTGTCTGTGTCGGGATCAGTCGGATCGGTGCCCAAAGGCAGTTCTTCCTCTGTCAGAAGGCCATCGGCATCCGGGTCCTCCCCCACCGCAGGAAGCAGGTGCGGCGGATCGCAGGGGAAGAGCATCCGCTTCAGCATGTCAAGATCGGCCCGGCCGACGTGGATATCTCCCTCGTACCCGAGGCTACCGTGCTCTAAGTAGTGCAGCGCAATGAATGGGAGATCGACCGAGAGCCCGCGCTGTTGGTGCGTGATGGTGACATGACCCATATTCACAATTTCACCGCAGACACTGCAGATCTCAGTTCCATACGCTGGGTGCTCCTCCACTTCAACACCAGGCGGTGGGGACTCAATCAGTTGTCTTATCAGCAGACCCGTCTGGACACCGTCCAGCACTTGGTTCTGATCTGTGTCCGGGTTCTCCCAATCCGTTCCGCGCAGGATCTCTTCTGCGAATGAGAGGTAGTCGCAATCGAGGTCGTCTGGGACCGGGAGCCAGTGAGGATCATTCGCCCACGCGAATCCCGCTGTGCCAGCCACCAGAGCGAGCGACGCCGCAACCTTGGCAATGGACCTCGTCATCCCCAGCGAGGAACGGCGACGGGGCTCCACCTGTGAGCCGAAGAGCTGCCGGCACTCCGTGTAGATCCGGCGATACTCCCGCAGGAGCCCGCGGGTCGTCTTGCATGCTGGACAGGCCCAGTGGAACAGGATCTCTTGGTCGCTGGGATCCAGCTCGTTGGGGACGTATGGGTGGCGGATGAATGCTTCGACACAACAGGATGGGTACCCGAAGAGCCGCCCTTCCAAACGGATCGTCTCGGGCGTCTCTTTTAGCGGCGTGCCGTCCAGACGCGTGCGGTATAGCCCGGTGTACCTGGAACTCATGGCAAAGACCGTCTCTACGACCTTCCGGCCGATCCTGGTTCGTCGACCAACAGTGTCCAGCGCCATTCCGCTAGCGCGGATGATGTTGTGTTCCTCCTTGCTGAGACGCCGCTCCCATCGGCTGAGTGGCTTGAGCCCGTGCCGGGTCAGCAAGACCAGATAGGCCAATTGGAAGTCGAGGCGGGTGAGTCCTGATACTGACATGGTCTCCTCCTTTCAGTGGCTGAAGGCGAGGCGTATTGTGCGCGTCATCAAGCGGCGGATGGTGCGGAATGGGAGACTCAACTGAACCTCACCTCCACAAGAACGATACCTCAAACCCAGGGTGTCGCGCTACTGAATGCGGCAGCGTCCCCTTGGTTCGCTCCACCGTATGAATGGGTGCATGCAATTTCGGTTCCAAGCGGAGTTGCCAGATTGCGCGACCCTGGCAGGCCCGCCCCCCTGACTCGCGGATCCGCGTAACTTGTACAGTTGCAACACACTTGGAAAAGGCCCAACTCCCGACTCCGACTGCACAAAGAATGCCGACCACTAGCTGCCGGGCCCAGACGCCCCAAGTATCGGAATGACCGCCAACAGCGCTTGCGCCCACTCCGCAGTCATGCCTTGCGTCTACAAGCAGGCCTTTCGGGTGTCTACTTCGCGCGGCTGGCTGTGGAGGGGCGGGGGCGCGTTTCTCCTGTGAGGACTCTTTGATCTGTCCCGCACTTGAATGGCCTTACTTCGACACGTAGCGGCACCTCCTCCATCCGCAAGTAGCTGTGGATGTTGTCGACTGCAAAACCTTCTTCCGGGAAGATGAAGAGCGACCTAAAGCAGTAGATCCCCTTCTCCAGGTCCGTCACGTCGTATCTGTGCCCCCAACATCCGTAGCATCCTCTCTCGGATTCCGGGGGATCTTTGTCTTCGCTACTGTCCCGATAGATCTGATATCCAAACGCGTGGAGAGAACTGTCAACAATCGTGTACTCGATGATGTTCCCTCCCGGGCCGTAGGACACATTCCATAACGCTGGCTGCTGCCCGTTGATTTCGCTCTCAACGCCATGCGTGGTTCCGTCGATCTCGACGGACTCCTCTAGGTTGCTGTTCGTGTACCTATTGCCCTTCATTGTCGCGTTGAAATCACCAAACACATCGATCACGATACTCCCAAAGACTGAGCTCGGCCGGATGGGAACTCTGAAGCATTTCGGAACGACATAATGCCCCCGGTAATATACGTTTTCCGATATTTCGGTGTGGATTTTGATGCCTCTGAAGAGCCTGCAGTAGATGTCCCGCCTGACGATGGTGCGAACACTCCCGTCCACGTACCCTGTGAGCCTGGCTACAAGGTTTTCTTCGGTGATATGCCCGGGAATCCCTAGCAGTCTGGACTTGAACTTGACACGGACTTTCAGGCGGTCAATGTAGTCTTTGTTGTCGCCACCGGCTCTCTGCCCTATGGTCTGGCGACCATAGAGCACTGAGCCGGGAGAGGTGCAGACGTGATAGCAGGCTGTATGGACGCACTCGCTGGCGGCATCCAAGCGGACGTAG
>JAGMDA010000776.1 GCA_023128935.1 Candidatus Eiseniibacteriota bacterium
AGCAATCGGCGTAGATGCCTCTCGCGGCGCCGCATCCCATGGAAACGTCTCGATCATCTGCTGGCCGGTCCAGGCGGCGGTCGGTGATTCCGTCACGCTGAAGTGGATCACTTGCCGACGATCGTTGTGCAAGACGAGGAACACAAAGAGGATCCGGAAGCGGGTTGGACGAGCACGAGGGGCTTCCGCCAGTCGGTCCATATGGAGGATAGAAGAGTCCAGAGGATCCGATCCCGGTTTCTCAGGCGTGGTTTGTTTGATTTGCGTTGTAGGACGTTGAGCTGGTGGCGTAGCGCCAAGTTCTCGAGCATCAGTCCTTGGCGCGATCTCAGGCATGAGAACAAGGTTCGTATCATGATAGAAAGCATGCAGGGAAAGCTAGGATAGGGCCGGCCATAACCGCAAGCCCGGCAATGCGGACGGGATTTGTAGGATGGACAAATGTCCTAATTTGACTGGAGATGCTGGCGGTCTCGGAACCGTAATTGCTTAGGAAGGTAAGTCGGGCTGGGGGACAGATGCCTTGCTGCCGATAGAGTTGGGGCGATTAGCGTGGTCAGGGGTGGGATCATGTGATAGACTTTAAGTGACGCTCATCCCCAATGAGCTAAGGTCCGACTACCATGGAGAGTACCACTATGTCGAGAATGCCCAAATGCTTCTCAATGGTCCTTCGGGTTTTAGGCTATCGAGAGGACGGCGAATGCATAGCTCATTGTCTCGAAATGGACATCGTCGCGGAGGGCGAGAATTTCGACGAGGCATGCGCCAACCTGTGGGAATTAATTGAGATGCAAGTAAGTTTCGCCTATTTCAAAGATCAGTATGAGCTTCTCAACCACCCTGCGCCGCCCGTGTATTTCCAGGTGTTTGATCAGGTAAATCAGCGCAAGATCTCAACCTACAGCGAAGACCTAGCCGAAGGGGACTACTACACCACAAATATGCCGATCCCCAAGCCCTCGAAGCGAGCCTTCGAGGAAGTACATGCCTAGGCCCCGCAAGTACAACGAAGTACTCCAGATTCTCCGGAAACACGACCCCCGCTTCAAGGAGCACGTGCGCAAAGGAAAAGGAAGCCACCGGGCAATCTACCATCCCGATATCAATGGCAAGGCCGAGTTGTCTGTCATGAAGTGCCACGGCGAGGGCACGGAATTGGGGCGCGCCACGCTCAAGGCCATCATTCGGCGCTTCCGCCTCCCGGTAGATTTCTTTGATCGCGACAAGAAGAGAAAGGTCCGGGCGGACCGTCACGCAAAGCCAGGCCGAAACCGCAACGCCGGATAGTATCCTAATTTGGTTCAGCGCGCCCGTTTGAGAAGGTCTCGCCCGCCTTGCTGCCGGCAGTTTCCTGTTCACCTGTCCGTTGTGGCTTCTATAAAGCCCATCCCGCCGAGTTCCGGGAGCCAGCCATCCTGTGTCTGGATCGACGCGGAGCGCCATTCAAGGATAGTCGATCAGACGGCCTCATATGAAGGTGATTGAGGGAAGCGGGGGAGTGGCCGCCCTTTCGAGTCCAACAACACAGGACCACGGCGATCACCACCGATCCACAAGTTAGACCCAGTCTCATGCAGCGCGGCGGAAATACCGGTTCGGATTGATCCAATCAGCCTTTCCACATAAGGGATTCTGCCATGGAGAGCGCGCCGAGATGACTACTTGCTCGGTCCCCATGGAACCAACACGCCTGACGAAGTCGTCGCCATAGATTCCGTCTCGGTCCCGTACCAGGAATCGCGGCGCCGCATCCCATGGAAACGCCTCGATCATCTGCTGGCCAGTCCCGGCGGCGGTCGGTGATTCCGTCACACTGAAGTGGATGACTCGTCGACGATCGTTGTGCAAGACGAGGAACACAAAGAGGATCCGGAAGGTTGCAGTCGGGACCGTGAAGAAGTCGATCGATACGAGGTCTCGGATCTCCCGAGCCACCTTGGGCCTTCCAAGTCCTTTCGGACGGCTCTTCCACTTCCAGTACGACCGGAATCCCTTGCGATGCCACCGGATGACCGTCTCGGGTTGGACGAGCACGAGGGGCTTCCGCCAGTCGGTCCATAAGCAGGATAGAACAGTCCAGAGGATCCGATCCCAGTCTTTCAAGCGTGGTTTGTTTGATTTGCGTTGTAGGACACTGAGCTGGTCGCGTAGCGCCAGGTTTTCGAGCATCAGTCCTTGGCGCGATCTCAGACATGAGAACACCGTTTGTATGATCAGAGAAAGCATGCGGGGAAAGCTAGGACAGGGCCGCCGTAACCGCAAGCCCGGCAATGCGGAC
>JAGMDA010000777.1 GCA_023128935.1 Candidatus Eiseniibacteriota bacterium
ACATGGTGGCGCACTGCGCAGTACGGATCCCGAGGGCGTCCACTCTGACTCAATGTCCTCTGACCGGTTCCTTTCTGACGAGTTTCTGATTGGGCTGGGCGACGCTGATGTGCGTAAGCAACGGGGGACCGCGCTGAGCACGCTGCGTTTTTGGCTGAATCATCCCCTGCTTGGACCGCGCCCCTGGCTCCAGCGCAAGCGCAAACGGGATGCTCGGTCTTCATCCGGAGCTGCATCTCGGTGTGCAGCACTAGCTCAGTCTGAAGGCGGAGTTTCGCCAGAAGCTCCAGTTGAGTCCGAAGCTGCATCAGGTGTTGCGGCACCTTGTCCACCCCCTTCCAGGTCGCGCTCAGATGTTCATCCGATCTGGGCGGAGCTAGGTTTGGTGACGCGCTCGCCAGCGGTTCTACGAACCCTTGACGATGCTGCGACCTACGCGCCGGGGATGATCCCTGTCTTGATTCTGGGAGAGACCGGGACGGGAAAGGATCTTCTCGCGCAGGGCATCCATGCGTTGAGTGGGCGGGCCGGATGCTTGGTGCCGGTCAACTGTGCAGCGGCGCGGAAGGATCTCTTTGTAGCCGAGCTTTTTGGGGCGCGTCGGGGGGCCTATACAGGGGCCATTGAACACCGGCGGGGACTGATTGAAGAGGCCGAGGGAGGTACGCTTTTCTTCGATGAGATTGCTGATTTGGAGCCTGAGGCCCAGGGGTTTATCCTGCGCTTCTTGGACACCGGAGAGGTCCGCCCGCTTGGGGAGACAAAGAGCCGGTGTGTGGAGGTGCGGACTGTGGCAGCAACTTGTCGTGATCTTGCCAGGCACGTGAAAGCGGGAATGTTCCGCGCAGATCTCTATGGTCGTCTGGCTGGATTGGTGCTGCAAATCCCGCCGCTGCGCGAGCGCCGTGAGGATATCGAGCTTCTGACAGCGTTGCTATGGCAACGTGAGGAAGGAAGTCTTGCTGGCCACCAGGAGATCTTCAATGTACAGGTGCACGAGAAGCTCAAGCAGCGGTTTTGGGCAGGGAACGTGCGAGAACTGAAGCATGTCGTCAGCCGGGCGGTGCTGTTCAGTCGAAACCGAGGGCCACGTGCGGCGCGAGCAGGGTTGCTGCAGGATGAAGAGAGACATGGAGTGCCGGATGCCGGGCCAGCTTGTCCGCGTGCGGCGTCCGTTGACCGGAAGCCTCTTAAACCGCGGGGGCGGCTGAAAACAGACTGGGATCCGGATCTATTGCGGGATGCACTGGAGACGGCGGGTGGATACATCCCTGAGGCGGCCAGGCTTCTGGGACTCTCACGAAGTCACGCCTACCGACTGTACGGGGACCTCAAGAGCAGAGGACAGCACAGAATCACAGAGGCGGGTGAGTAATAGCAGATTGCTCCTGCGCTGCCTGATGCCACACACTCCAGCGAGGTTCGACGGGGTCGACTGTTCCTCGAGCAATTGACAACCTAGTGAGCGTGTAACTTTCGAGCTATCACGGCCGAGAAGCAGCCACAGGCCTCGCCCCCGATGTTGCCTGGCCCCCCGATGTTGCTTGGCCCCCCGATGTTGCTTGGCCCCCCAATGTTGCTTGGCCCCCCGATGCTGCTTGGCCCCCCGACGTTGTTTCACCCGCGATGTTACCTCGTCCCTGATTACTCGAGACAATTCGCTATCAATCGAGATCATTCGCGCTCACTCGCGAACCTGCTTGAGCAGCCGCCCGTCTAACTTCTT
>JAGMDA010000778.1 GCA_023128935.1 Candidatus Eiseniibacteriota bacterium
TGGGGCTCTTCGACCTGGTTGTGCCCTCGAGCCTGGCGACCGGCATGAGCGCCGCCAGTTCCGGCGCCCGGAAGAGGAAAGGGGGCGATATCATCGGGGCGGTGCTCATGGGGGTGACCACCGGCCTGGTCGCGGCACCCTGCGTCGGCCCTGTCTTGGTGGCGCTGCTCACCTCTCTGGCCGAGGCGGGAACCAGTCCCATTATGGGATTCTGGCTTCTGTTCACCTTCGCCTCCGGTCTGGGCCTGCTCTTCCTTATTCTGGGCACCTTCGCGGGCGCCATCAGCAGCCTTCCAGGAGCCGGTAGTTGGATGGACACAGTCAAACACGTCTTCGGCGTGATCCTGATCGCCATGGCCATCTACTATGTGAGCAGGATCCTGGATCCGCAGGTCACGCGCTTCCTCTTGGGCGTCTATCTGGTCGCGGTTGGTGTCTTCACCGGAGCCTTCACGCCCTTGCCTGAGTCCCCCACAAAAGGCGCTCTCCTGCGCAAGGCCCTCGGCATTCTGATCTTCCTCACTGGCGCGGTGATTTTCCTGCTCTGGCTGTTCGCACTGATCGGCATCCCCTTGACAGCACCCTCCGATGCCCCCGGCGGGATTGCTGGCGTGAGCGGCGCGCGGTCCGGAGCCCTCGCTGGCCCCCACGCTGGTCCCCCCTGGCTAGTCAATGCCGACGAAATGGCGCTGGAACAGGCGAAGATCGAGGGCAAGCCCGTGATCCAGGATTTCTACGCTGACTGGTGCGGCGCCTGCGTGGAGCTGGATGAGAAAACGTGGTCAGATCCAGCGGTGATCGAGGAGGCGAAGCGCTTCCTTCCGCTCAAGATGGACTTCACCCGCCGCGGCGAGTTCTCGGATGCCGCGACAAAGCGGTACAAGATCCGGGGCATGCCAACCGTGGTTTTCTATAACAGCCAGGGAAACGAAGTGACGCGCTTCTTTGGGTTCAAGGGTCCCAGGGAAGTCCTCGAGATCATGCGTTCGATACACTAGCTTTGCGCAATCTCCCTACCTATCAATCCCGGGCAAGAAAGCCCACCAGCCAGCCGAAGTAATGACAGGAACCATGACTCAACAGCGGGAGAGAGCTCACGCCTGGACGGCATGGGAAGAGGGGCAAACGAACAGATGACGAGCAGCCAATTCCCAGACCGGCAAGACGTTCCAAGACCCGGACCCAGTGAGCAGGCGACCGGGCCCTCCTCGCAAGGCGAGGTGGCCGACAACAAGGATTGCGTGCGACAGATCACCGATCGGCGCAATCGACCGACACCACTTTTCTCCCGCTACATGCTTTTCGGGAAGAGGCGGGAAAATCGAAGAACGTCTGACCCGGCTGCGGACTACGCCGTGGACCGCAGCTCTGGGTTCCACTTGAAGGCCACTATCGGGATGGCCTTGTTTGTCATCGCCGATGCCCTCTCTACACTGCACATCATTGGCCAAGGTGGCGGCGAAGCCAACCCTCTGATGGCCTACCTACTGGAAATGGGAACCGCTTGGTTTGTGACCGTGAAGATCGGAACCGCGCTCGCCGGGCTCGTTCTTTTCAATACCACGCCAAGATTCCGGCGGGTCAGGCCGCTGGCCTACGTGCTCTTTGCAGTCTACAGCACTCTCCTCGGCATCCACATCCGCGTGCTCATGCAGATCTACTTCTAGATCGCTATCCGCATCCGCGTGCCATG
>JAGMDA010000779.1 GCA_023128935.1 Candidatus Eiseniibacteriota bacterium
ACTCGCCGATCTCTTGTGGATTGGCCTTACTCTCCTTGAACTCAACCCACTCGGTCTCCTTGGGCAAAGCCCGCAGGGAATGCACTCGCTGCGCCAGCTCTTCCGGGTTCATCAGGCCATACACCTGCCCAGCCTCGCACACCTGTCCTATCAGGTCATGCGCCCGCCCTGCCACACACTCCTGCTTCATCAGGCTCGTCCCCTCCATCACGCGATCACAATCGGGCCATCCTTAAGCTTGCTCACGAGCTCGCCCTCGGTCTGAGAAGTCCAGCGTTTCACATCCTCCTCGGTCTTGAGCGTACCGCTGCCGAGATGGACCCGCTGTACCTTCGGTTCCAGCAACCTGGCTGCCGCCACGGCTGCATTGGCGAACTGCTGCGGCAGCGCATCCGTCTTCGTCTGCCAGGTTGTCAGGGCGGTTTCTTCGAGAGAGCGAAGCAGTGCCGTCTCATCGCCAATCGAAAGTGGCGGCACCGCGGCGATGCCCTCCGTGGCTAATATCTTGCCTTGCTGCTGCGTCGCGAGAGCTTCCCAGGTCTCGCTGCCGGTCAGCGTGGCCATCTGTGCATCGAAGGTCTTCGCGAACTCGCCATGCGCCACCTTGACCGCCCGGCGAAGCGCATTCACCGCCTGTTTGCGAATCTCAGGCAGGAGATCGGTAGCCTCCAGCAGACGCCTCTCGGCCTTGACCGATTCGGCTTGGCTTCTCAGCTCGGCGGCCTCTGGCAAGCCCGCGGCATGCTCGATCAATTGCCCCAGTCGCTCCCAAGCGGGCATGCGCTTAGCAGCCAGATCAGCCAGCTTGGCCCAGCTCGTGACCTGTTCGCTCAGCGCATCATGCTGGTGGAGGATCTCGCCGAGTTGCTCATTGCCGGCCAATGCGCGCAACGAATCGAGATGCTCAGCCTTCGGCCTTGCGCGCAATGGGGCCTCTCCGCCAGCACGGTCGGCCAGATCCGCGAGGCGAGCCAGGAAATCGCCGGCCTTGAGGGATTCCTCATTGGGGCTACAGCTCACATCCAAGCTCTGGAAAAGCTTGCGAAGCTTGATCCGATCGCGTGTGGCGATGGTGACTGACTCAATCCGGAAATCGGTGACCGAGATCTTGGCCTGATCGAGTTGTCCGGCCTTCAGCGCTGCGCCCTTGTGCGTCGCCAGCAGGTGACCGGTGGTGAACAAAACGATAAGGGCCGCGTCGACCGCATCGCGGGGCCAGCCGTAGGGACTGGCCTCGAGTGTTTCCCTTATTTCCTTGCCCCGCTTTCCGGAACCGACCTCCCCCAGAACGACCATGCAAACCCCGTGATTCGCGGGCGGCCCGTCCCAATCGACAGCCTGCAGAGCACTCTCGTCCCCGCTTCGCGCCCGGCGGATCACCGCTGGCCAGCGATTGTCATCGGCATCCTTGAATTCCGGGAAGAGCCGGTCCAGAGAGGCCTCGGCCGCCGCGCGGATCTTCTCGACCAGCTTGAGCTCGAAGCGTTCACTCCCCCCTCCCTGTATAACCTTCCCCCGATCGATCACCTCCGCGATGATCTGATTGCGGGCAGCCTCGGCGGTGGCCATCCGCGTGGCCATCGCATCCCGGGCTTCACGTCCCTCGGGGGACGATGGCGTTCCCTTGAAATCGAGGGTGGCCTTGGCAGCCTCGTATTCCAGGATGGCCTTCTTGAGATCCTCGGCGCTGGCCTTGGGGATGTGGACGTAGATGATCGGACTATCGTGCCCCGCAGCACGGGCGTCTCCGAGGACGGTGGCCTCGCTCTCCCCCCAACCATCCCGGATCCAGACCGGGATTTCCCGGCCGGTGCTGACCGGCGGCTCGGGGCCAAAGTGAATAATCAGCTTGCGAGGCTCCTTGCAGGCGCCCTGGAGCACCTTGATGCTCTTCAGCGCGTCCACGCAGGCATTGGTGATCAGCGCGGAGTGCTTGCTGGCCAGTGTGGTCAAGTCACCGCTCAGGCGCGTGCGCCGATTGCGGAACTCACGATCCCATTCACTGCTCTCCCGGGTCTGCAGGCTGTACTCGTCATCGAGCTTGATCAAGATGCCCTTCTCGACCAGCTCATCCAGCAGAGGCGGCAGTTCCTTGCGCAGCCGAGTGCCGTCGCTCGAAAGATCGCTGACCATGAGATCGGCCAGCATGGTCGACGTGGCCCGCACGCCGATATCGGCCACTGCTTCGCGGGGAAGTTTCCGGATCAGAAAGACCAGTCCACACACGCGCTTGGCGAAGCGTCCCTCGGGCGTGTCATCATCGAGGTTGCGAATCGTCTCGTCGATCTCCCGCAGGAGCACACCGCTACGCAGCAGATCGGGCTGGAGCTGGTCAAAGATGAAGTCGGCGGGCACCACCGTGCCGAGTTCCTTCTCAGCCAGTTCGCGCACGGAGTCGTGGACGATGCGCAGCTGTGTGCGGAGCTGACTGCTGGTGCCCGGCACATCGACGGCTCGCAGGGTGTGTTCCCAGAACCTACGACGCACTGGAAGGAGCGGATAGTCGTCGACCATCACCGCGCGGTCTTCACTGGAGCGACCGATGCGAGTGCCCGATAGCTGGCGGTCGATCTCGCCGGCGTGGGTTGTCAGCGCCTCCTCGATGGCCTGGCGTCGATCGGGCTTCTTGGCCAGCACAACCCGGCGCGTGACGGTCTCGACATCGGTGTCCGACAGCTCGACCGGAATCGTGAAGCGCCCGGTCAGGCGCTGCAGCAGGGGAACACTTCCCGCCAGGGCAGTTTGTCCGGCGCCGATCAGGAGCACGCGACTGTCGAGCTGCTTGCACAGCGCCTCGGCAACCTCTTGGACATCCGTCGAACGGGTGGCACTGTCCCCGATGAAGAGCTGTATCTCATCCAGGACGATCACGGTGCAGGGAATCTGGCCGTCGCGGGTCAGAACTTCGCGAATGATGCGGATGAAATCGTTGGTCGGCAGATCCTCGATGACGGGGAACTGCGTGCGCAAGGCCATCCGCGCCTGTTTCAGATCCGGCGCGAAGGCCGGATCGGCATCGAGAACCGCCTTGGCCAGGACGGGACTGACATACAGGTCGTGAAGCTCCTTTTCGAAATCCTTCCCGGCGGCAATAACGCCCTGCCTGACATGGTCATAGATCTCGTTCTTCTGCAGCCACATGCAGAACTGCGCCTGCGGCAACGATTCGGGGAGGCGTGCAGATCTCAAGACAATGCTCAGCACGGCCAGCCGCACGCTCTCGCCCCCACCCGAGGGCAGCGTCCCGGATGCCGCATGCAAACCGCCGCAGCGCTTCCCCAGCGTGTCCAGCTCCCTGAGGAGATCCTGAACGTCTTGCGGTAGCCGGGTCAGGCCACGGGCGGTGGCCGCATCGGACTCGAAGTCGGTGTTGACCCACAGGTGACGAAACATTTTGAGCAAGTGAGACTTGCCGCTGCCGTAGAACCCGCTCACCCAGCCGGCGGGTTGGGTCGTCGAGTCGATGCTCCCGAGATAGGACTCGAGTATGCGTGTCAGGGCGTCCTCATAGCGCCCCTCGCATACGAAGTGTTCCAGCTCGTAGCGCAGTGTCTCGATTTCCTTTGGCGTGGCCGCCTCACCAACGGCTGCAACGCCATCGTTGACCAGGCGCGCAGTGGCCGGATCGCGCTGAAAGATCTCGCGGTTCTTCATCCGTCGAATACTCCATTGTGTAACGTGATCGGGACGGCGAGGTAATTCCAGCCGTCGCGGGCATCCAGCAGGCGGTAGTTGTTGTTATCGAACTCGCCTGGAAAGAAGAGCACCAGGCGACCGCGGATATCCTTGGCAACCTCCTTCAGGATCAGCGAGATCTTGGCAAATCCAAACAGGCTGGCAACGCCGTGGACCGCCACCACGGTGCCCTCGTCGACGTCCTCGTCCGTCAGGGCGGTGCGCAAGAGATCAGCCAGGAAACTCACGAAGTCACTGCGCAGCTTCATCTCGATTGTCTCGGGTTCCTCGAAGTAGACTTGCCGATACTCGGTGCCGGTCATCCAGTGTGCGAATGCCCCCGTGATATCGCAGCTCTTCCATTTGTGTCCCGC
>JAGMDA010000078.1 GCA_023128935.1 Candidatus Eiseniibacteriota bacterium
TGCGGTCCTCGCCGAAAATGGGAAGCTATTCTTGCGCGGGCCCTAAGCCTCCTGTGAAGTCGCTGGGCACAACGGTCGTGCGACGCTTGGAAGGCGGGATGGTCAACTGCGGATTCCTTCTGGCCCCAGAAGCGGGTACAATGCGAGGCCCGCATGGTGTAAGGCGCCGTTGGGCAGGCTGGGAGTGCGGAGGTTGCATGCCACGAGTCGAGTGTCACAAACGTATGCACAAGCCCTGCGTTCTGCGGGGCAAAGTCCTGTTTTTCGCTCGGGCTCTTACTGTGCTTCTGCTGTCGGGGCTTCTCCGAGGCTGTGGATCCCACGATTGGGGAGGCAACGAGCCGCTATCAACCCAGATGCACCGGGCGGGGATCGAGGCATCCCGGATGCGGATCGATGCCCAGGTTGCGTCCTCCGCGGAAGTTGACACGCTCATCGCGCCCTATCGCCGCCAGGTGGAGCGCGAGATGTGCGAGATCCTGGCCTACTGCCCCGTCGAAATGCGGACGGGGAAGCCCGAGGGGCTGCTTGGCGCTCTGGTTGCCGACATCGTATTGGAACGTGCGCGGCGTGAGGTCGATCTGTCCGTGGATGCCTGCGTGTTGAACAACGGAGGTCTGCGCATCCCATGGTTGCCGGGAGAGATCAACCTGGGGCTCGTCTACGAAGTCATGCCCTTTGACAACGATATCGTTCTGTTGCGGCTTTCCGCAGACCAGATGCGGACGCTGGCCGATGAGATCGCGGCCAAGGGGGGTGAGCCCGTGGCCGGGCTGGATTTCGTCGTGCGGGACGGGGCCGCCGTCGACCTACGTGTCGCCAATCGGCGGATCGGGTCAGGGGACTACTGGGTTGCAACGAACAGTTATCTTGCCTTTGGCGGGGGAGGGATGCAGGTCCTCTGGGAGGCGCTGGAAGTACGCCAGACGGGAGTGCTCATCCGCGACGCCATTGCCGATGCCCTGCGTGACTTCGGATCCGGCCGGGGGAGCAACGGGACCCATCTGGGACGGATCCCAGCTCCAAAGATGGGACGCATCAGATTCGCACCCCCGGGCGCATCGGACGCCCGCTGATGGCATGAGGCGGAAGCGGTTCGGATAATGGCATGAGGTGGAAGTGGTCCGGATGATGGCTTGAGGTGGAAGATGATCTCGAGGCGAAGCTTTCTGGGTAGGTCCGCCAGCGGATTGGCATGGATGGGGCTAGCGGGATCTCTGGAGGGACTCCACGGATTGCTGCGCCGGGCCGCCGCGGGATCGAGTGGGAGTGCCGACGAGACGGTCGTGACCATCCTGCACACCAATGACGTGCACTCACGGATCGATCCCTTTCCGGAAGGGAGCGGCCGCAATGCGGGGCTGGCAGGTGCGGCTCGGCGGGCCACGCTGATCAAGCAAATCCGGGCCAACAACCCCCGGACGCTGTTACTGGATGCGGGCGATGTCTTTCAGGGTACCCCCTACTTCAACCTGTTCAAAGGCGAGGTGGATTTCAAGGTCATGAACAGCCTCGGGTACGATGCGATGACTATCGGGAACCACGAGTTCGACTGCGGCCTTGAGGGCCTGGCTTCCGTACTCCGGCTGGCACGTTTTAAGGTGGTGAGCGCGAACTACGACTTCTCGCGCACGCTCCTCCGCGACCGCGTGCATCCGTACATCATCCGTGAGCTGGGGGATGTCAGAGTGGGGATCTTCGGGCTTGGAGTCATTCTCGAAGGCCTGGTTCCTGAATCGCTTTGCCGTGGCGTGGTCTACTCGAACCCCATTCCGGTTGCCAGGAAGGTTGCACGATACTTGCGAGAAGAGGAAAGGTGCCACCTTGTTGTGTGTCTCTCGCACCTAGGGAACAATGGCTATCAAGGTGAACCGGGCGAGCAGCAGATTGCCAAGGAGGTCGAGGGCATCGATTTCATCATCGGCGGTCACAGCCACACCTTCATGCGGGAACCGACCCGCATCCGCCACGGCAGCCGCGAGACGCTGGTCTTCCAGGTGGGCTGGGCCGGCATCTACCTCGGCCGGGTTGACTTTCTCATGCGGGCGGGGGAGGTTGTGGCAACCCATGCCTGCACAATCCCCGTAGGGACAGTTGAGGTTGTCGAGACCCAGGCCTGCACAATCCCGGTAGGGACAGTTCAGGAAGCACGGATCCAGACGGCGTGACCAGGCCGTACTGGTTGGCTGGCCAGGAATACGCGACTAGGCTGCGAGCAGAAGCATGTGGTACCTCGACGATAATCTGGACGATGAACCGAAGGTAAGGTATCTGCCCCTCAAGCAGATGCTGCAGCGCATCCTGCCGCTGTTCCGTCCGCACCGGATGACACTGCTCGTTGCAACGCTGATGCTCTTCGTTGTCGTTGGGGCGGAACTCGGGGGGCCCCTGCTGGTCCGCCACGTCTTAGACAAGGACATCCCGAACGGAGATACGACTGGCATCCTATGGCGGGCGGTTCTCTATGCCCTGCTCTTCGTCGTGGGTCTTGGAACGGCATACCTTCAGGTGATCCTGCTGGCCAGGATGGGTCTGCGGATTGTCACGGGTCTCCGCCAGAAAGTCTTCGCGCACTTGATGAGCTTGTCTCTGGCCTATTTCGACAAGAACCCTCCCGGGAGGTTACTGGCCCGGGTGGAAAGCGATGTCGAGCGACTTCTAATTCTTTTCTCTGAGGTTGCACTGGCGTTATTCCGCAACGTGGTTGTGTTGGTGGGTACCTTCGCGGTGATGATGGTTATTGACGCCCGCGTGACAGGTTCAGTTCTTCTATTGCTGACACCGGTCCTGGTGGCGACATACTTCTTTCTTAAGTATATTCGCGATCGGTTCCGCACGGTCCGGAAGTTGTACGCGCGCATTTCCACGTTTCTCACCGAGTATGTACAAGGCATTCCCATTCTGCAGATCTACGGGTACACGGAAAAGGCGCTGCTTGATCTCACGCGCCTGAACAAGGACAAGTTCACCAAAGAGGTCCGATTGTCCTATGTGGAGTACGGATTCTGGGGGGCCTTCTCAGCTTGCGAGATCCTGGCGGTCATGGTGATCATCTTCGTGGGAGCCAGGCAGGTGCTTGACGCCGCGATGACGATCGGGACTCTGGTACTTTTCATTGACTACACGCGCCGGCTGTTCTGGCCGCTGATCGCGTTTTCCGAGCAGTTGAACTTCATTCAGCGAGCCTTCGCTTCTGCGGACCGTGTATTCGCCGTTCTAGAAACGCCATCGCGAACACCGGATCTGCCCGGAGCGCTGGCGGACGTGCCGGACAACTGGAAAGAGATCGCCTTCGAGGATCTGAGCTTTGCGTATGACGGCGGGGCCAAAGCGCTCAACAAAGTGAGCATCTCCATCCGGCGCGGGGAGAGAATCGCCCTGGTCGGCCTTTCCGGAGGCGGAAAGACGACCATCACGAATCTCCTGCTGCGGTACTACGAACCCACCGAGGGGCGCATTGCGCTGGATGGTGTAGACATCCGCCAGTACCGCCAGAGGGTTTGGCGGGCCAAGATCGGGCTCGTACTCCAGGATATCCACCTCTTCCCGGGCACCGTGGGTGACAACCTGAGGGTCCTGCGCGATAACATTCCTCAGGAGGCAGTCGATCGCGCCGTCCGCGTCGTGCAGGCTGAAGAGATGATCAAGCGGCTGCCGGACGGTTACGACACAAAGTTGTCGGAAGGGGGCACGAACCTCTCGATGGGCGAGCGTCAGCTCCTCTGCTTTGCCAGAGCTGTGGTGGAGGACCCGGACATCCTGATTCTGGACGAAGCTACATCCTCGGTTGACCCCGGAACGGAGCGGCGGCTGCAGAACTCACTGGATAGTCTGATGGAGGGTCGGACCTCACTGATCGTGGCGCACAGGCTGGCGACCATCACGAAGGTCGACCGGATCCTGGTGCTGCACCACGGGCAAGTGGCGGAAGAGGGTACGCACGAGGAGCTCTACGCGAAGGGGGGCATCTACCGAGATCTCTTCAACCTTCAGTTTGCGGCGCAGGAGTAGAGGGATGAGTTCCGCCTCCGTGAGCGGGCGGGTTGGCATGCAGGCGTCCATTAGGAGCGGCGATGAGTTCTGAACGGGATCAAACTCAAGCCGGGCGGCCGGATTCACTGGCTGAGGGCGGTAAGGGCCCGCGCCTCAGGGGGGCCAGGGCACACCTGGAGTGGATCTGGGGCTACTGGGCTGGGCATAGATCCATCATCGTCGTTTTGGCTTTCCTGACTCTTATCTCCACGTCAGTAGCTGTTGCCTATCCGCTCGTCTTCCGCTGGGTCATCGATCAGCTGGCCAAGATGTTCGGGGAAAGCGGAGAGATCGGCAAGCTCGGGATGGTGATGCTCGTCCTGGCACTGATTGCTTTTGGGCGGTTCGTGTCTGGCTTCTACCCGGCAACCCGCGCGCTGATGAACCTCAGGCTGGATCGGCTGATCCGGGAGGATGTCTTCGGGAGCCTGATGAAAAAGGACTACCGCTTCAACAACGCTTTCCGCACGGGCGATGTCGTTACTCGACTGACCGACGATATCTACGAGTTCCCGAAGATCTCCTGGTTCGGTTGTTCGGGCGTCTTCCGGGCGGTCGAATCCAGTTCGAAGCTTATCTTCTGCCTGGCCGTCATGCTCTCGATGAACTGGAAGCTGACCCTTGCCTCGATCATTCCGCTGCCGATCATGATGTGGTTCTTCTACAGCTTGCGGCACCAGATCCGCGAATGCGTACAAGGCACGCAACGCACGATTTCGAAGACAAACGAGCTGCTGGAGGCGGCATTCTCAGGGATCAGGATTGTAAAGGCCTTCAGGGGCGAGGCAGGGCAAGAGAAGCGCCTCGCCGATATCATGAAAGAACGCCGGGGGCTCTTCCTGAGTCTGATGAAGCTGCAGATCATCCTCTGGTCTATGGACACCCTGGCTAGCCGGCTGGGTCAGATGATCGTGATCGCGATCGGGGGATTCATGGTCATC
>JAGMDA010000780.1 GCA_023128935.1 Candidatus Eiseniibacteriota bacterium
TAGAGCCAATTGCGGCCATCGCGAACTGATTCGGAGATCACCCGGGTCACGAGGATCATGGCGTCGCCGACAATGCTGCGGCCCGGTTCGGCGACCAGCTTCACATCGCTTCCGAAGAGACGCTCGTAGTGGTTGGCGATTGAGGCCCTCATCGCGCGCCGTCAACACCAGCGGAATCGCATCCTCTGTGCGAGCGCCAAACTTCTCGCTTAGATGGGCGACACTGCCGTGATTGGAAACCACGATCCGCACATGTACATTTGCTCCGGGTGCATTGCGCGCGATCTGGCCGATCTCCGACATGTTGTCGAAGGTGAAATCGTCCAATCCGATGCTGTACGCATATGCGATTTGCTGCGGATCCTTGACAGTGTCTGCGAAGATCAGATCCTCGCGCGGATTGGCCCCGGCCGCCACGGCAGCGAGAATCTCGCCCCGCGAGGCGACATCGAAACCCGCACCGATCTGGACCAGCGTCCGCAGGATCTCCTCATGTGGGTTTGCCTTGATCGCGTAGAAGATATTGACGGCCGGCAGCAGTCTATCCAAACGCTGATAGTTTTCGACGATCTTACTCCGACTCACAATGTAGAGGGGCGTCCCATACCGATGGACGAGGTCTTCGATCTCTTCGATGGGCAAGTCGTAGGGGTTCACTGCGCCTCTCCATTGGAATCGATGTCAGCGTCCGGACGCCCTGATCCTGCCTTGAGCGTTGAACGCCGTCAACTCTGCTCACTCGCGAAAGACCTGGGGGGCGCATTTGCCTGGTCCCATCTCATTGCATCAATAAATGTTACTAGAATCAGTGGGAGTGGGGCATAACCTGTCGTCGGCCAGCATGCGATCTACGGCAGCCTGATAGCGCCAGCGTCACCCGATCCGGGACAGATCCACCGGATCATGGCGCGGCAGACCTCGAGCGTCTAATCGATGAGCCCGGACCCTTCCGGCCAGTACGGCTGTTCACAGCCGCCTTGATGAAATGCCCCGACGCATCGAAGCCATGCCATCGGGACCAGGAGGCGCGTTCAGGCAGCCCGTTGCTATCATGGCATTCCCATTCGATCAGGAATCCGAGAACATTGTTCTGCGATGCGAATCCCCTTGACAGATAGTATCGCTATAGTACTATAGCTGCATGCGAAGAAAGCTCCGACAACTCGTTCGTGACCTGAAGAAGGCTGGCTTCCAAGATCGAGGCGGCAAGGGAAGTCACAGGAACTTTACCCATTCTTCCGGCACAAAGATAACCCTGAGCGGAAAGCTTGGAGATGATGCGCGGCCCTATCAAGAACGCGCAGTGCAGAGGGCCCTACAGGAGGTCGAATCATGAAACCCAGTGATCGTTATCTGAAGATAGTCGAGTGGTCCGAGGAGGACCAATGCTATGTTGGAACTTGCCCGAGCTTGATGCACGGTGGTGTGCATGGTGACGATGAAGCCAAGGTCTATCGTCAACTGTGCCAAGTGGTGGAAGAATGGCTTTGCATCTACGAAGAGGACGGAGATGAGCTTCCCGAGGCGACTGCGGGAAAAGACTACTCGGGCAAGTTTGTCGTTCGCGTTGGGAAGGACTTACACAAGACGCTGGTGATCGAAGCCTTGCAGGAGGAAGAGAGTCTC
>JAGMDA010000781.1 GCA_023128935.1 Candidatus Eiseniibacteriota bacterium
TGGGCCTGGTGATCCCCGCCATCCTTGCTGTTGCCGGCGCACTGCTGCTTTCCAGCGGGTGCTACGAACGCAGGAGTGGCAATCCGGTCGACGGGTTTCACTATAGCCACTCGATCACTGTCCGCGCTGATTATTCCGCCGTGTCCATTCAAACCTACATCAACCGCACCCATCTCAAGGTGGGCTATCGGCGCGAGGACCTCTACGACGGCAATCGCGATGGCGAGCTAACGACGCCAGGCATGGACCGCGTGGCCATCACCGATTATATAGACGTTGAGGATCCTCCCGATGAGGCCGTACGGACCAAGGGCGACATCACTGACTACGATGCTCTCTTCAAGAAAATCATCGAAGCGGTGAAGTCGGGGAAAAAGGAATACGAGATCGAGGATCGGCCATACGTGCTCCGCCTTTTCTCGGAGAACCTCGCGCCCCTCGCGATGAGTTCGCTCGGCTAGGAATCCGTTCCCTGACCGCCTTGTCGTTCTACCAGATCCGCAAATCTCGCGCGCGGAGCAGCCATTTCACAAAGGGAAGCACATGAAGGTCATCCTGGCCGGCCATAACCTGGATCAGACCATCATCTCTCGGTTCCGGGAAACCTTGCAGGGCTCGGAGTGTGCGTCCGACACTGGTTTGGAATCGATCGACCCCGACGCCCTGACGCCCGAGACCCTTTCGGCTGCCTATGCCCGCATCAGCCGCGATCCTCGCCCGGTTCCCGAACTCCGCAGGGATGCCCTGGGAGACGTGGCCGCGGCCCGGCAGTCCAATCGCCGCATCGTCTTCGGGTTCGGACACGCCAGTGTCGCCGAGCACGCGGTCTTCAATCTTGACATTCTGGACATCTCCCGACTGGCAATGGAGGCTCTGGAGCTGACGCGTCTGGGCTCCTATACAGAGAAATCCCAGCGCTACATACTGCTCGAGCGCGACTTCATAGTCCCTGCCGAAATCGCCGGGACCACCCTGGAACGCGACTTCCGCCGCCTCCTGGCCCAACAGCAAGACGGCTATCGCCGTGCCTACCAGGCTCTGATCGACTACTACCGCCGCACTCAACCTTCGGCCTGGGCGTCGCAGAGCGAACGCCGCCTGCTGGAGGGCGCAGCGAAGGAGGACGCACGCTATTTCCTCGGACTCTCGACCACGGCACAGGTGGGTGTCACTCTGAATGCCCGCATTCTGGAATCCACGATCAGGCGCCTGGCTGCCGACCCGCTGGAGGAAGTCCGGCGTCTGGGGGCGCAGATGCACGGCAGCGTGGCGGACACAGCGCCGTCTCTCGTGCGCTACACAGATGCGACGCCTCACCGGCGGGAAACCCCTGCGGCCATGAGGGCCAGCGTGGACCAGCTGTCTGGACCAGGCGCGCGGCAGACCACCGGCGTGGACACGGGGGACAGAACCGTCAAGCTCGTTTCCGCATCGCCAAATGGGGATGATCTTCTGTTGACGGCGCTCATCCATCAGCACAGCCAGCTCTCCTGGCGTGAGTCCGAAGCTGTCCTACGCAGGCTGGATGAAGGCCGACGCCGATGCCTTGTTGAAGAGAGCCTCCGGCGGATGGAGGTTCATGAAACGCCCCCGCGCGAGTTCGAACTGCCAGGGTTTACTTTTGAGCTGATCCTGAGCGCCTCTTGCTTCGCGCAGCTCAAGCGCCATCGCATGGCTAGTCTCCTCTGCCAACCCTACGCCCCTGGTCTCGGAGTCACCATACCTGACTCCTTTGCGCAGGCCGGTCTGCTGGACTCGTTTGACCAGTTGCGCAAGCAATCCGAGGAGGTCTTTGCGAAGATCCTGGCCGTGAGCCCGCAGGCAGCCGCCTATGCGCTGACCAACGCACACCGGCGGCGAGTGGTCTTCCATCTCAATGCACGTGAACTCTACCACCTCTCCCGGCTCCGCCTGGACGAACACGCGCAGTGGGACATCCGCAGCTTGGCCACCGAGATGATCCGTCAAGCTCAAGAGCGCATGCCGCTCGGCATGATGCTCGCCGCTGGAAAGCACGACTTCGACGCCATGAAGGCCAGAGCAGTGCAATGAAAATCTATCTCGATTGCTACCCATGTTTCCTGCGCCAAGCCTTACAGGCGGCCCGCCTGAGTGGCGCGGATGAAGAACAGCAGCGCCTTATCGTGGAGCGTGTCCTTGACGACCTCCGGAAGTCTGGTCCGGGCAGCACTCCCCCGGAGATGGGCGATCGGATCCACCGGATCGTGCGCGAGTTGGGAGGCCGAGCGGATCCCTACCAATCCGCCAAAGAAGAAAGCACCCGCCAGGCCCTCGCGCTCTACCCATGGTTGAAAGAGCTAGTCGCTCGCGCGGATGACCCACTGATCACGGCTGCCCGCATCAGCATTGCCGGCAACATCATCGACTTTGGCCCTTCCCACAACTTCAACCTGAAAGATACCGTGGAGCGGGTATTGGCGCAGCCGTTCGCCATTGACGACACCGTGGCTTTTCGAGAGTGCCTGGCCACGGCCCGCGGCGTGCTCTATTTGGCTGACAACGCAGGTGAGACGGTGTTTGACCGCGTGCTGATCGACCATCTAGCAACCAAGGTGATCTACGTCGTAAAGAGCGGACCCATCCTAAATGACGCAATCATGGAGGATGCACTGGCAGCGGGTTTGGATAGCGTGGCAACGCTTATCGAGAACGGTTACGACGCGCCCGGCACAATCCTGAATCGCTGCTCGGCGGAATTTAGAAGGCTGTATAATGAAGCCGAACTCATCATCGCCAAGGGACAAGCCAACTATGAAACCCTGAGTCAAGAGGGCGAGCGCGTCTTCTTCCTTCTACAGACGAAGTGCCCCGTGATCTCTCGGGATGCAGGCGTGCCTGACATGAGCATCATTCTCAAGCGAGGCGGAAAAGACCGCGGCCATCATTGAATGCTATTGTCACCGCATTTGTCCGCAAGCCGGCGATTCTATTGGCGCGTTCCTCAGCCCAATGTCACATTCGCTGTAGGAGGCGATGCGCTCGAACCCCAATACCTCGTAGCATGCAATTGCACTGCTGTTGTCCGCTTTGACGTTCACCCCAATATGATCCACGGTGGGTAATAGTGCCCGGCACAGAGCAGCGCAGACGGTGGTGGCTAAACCCTGCCCTCGGAACTCGGGACGGGTGGTCACATTCCCCAACGCGGCCACTCGGTACCGCAGTGACAATACATGAATCCCCGCCACGCTGACGAGTTGCTGGTGGCGCCGGATGCCGTAGTAGCAACCGGTGCGCAACATATACGGGTTGAACCAATTCCCGGGATAACTCAGCTCGTAGAGGCCGTTCAACTCTTCCTCGTCGGATGGTGCTAATTGAACAACCTCTGATGTGTCGATCCCGTCTAAGCCCGATGGGTTCGTCAGCGCCATCTTGTAGTGCGCTCCATGGGACCGAACCTGGTATCCGTCCTTGAACGCCGAGACGCCGCCCTCGCTGAGATGGGCATAGAATCTGGCGGGCAATAGATGCCTGCTGGAGCGGAGCAGTTCACCCATGGCTCCCGAGGGATCCCGCGTGAATGCGAGCAGGGTGGGCGGATTCAACCCCAAGTAGAGCAGTGCGACCTCGCGGATCCCATCATCGTCCTTCAGGGCATACCAGCAGGTGTATGGCCAGAAGAAATCATCCAGATCCCCTATCTCATAGAGGTGGAGGAAGGTATTGCGCCTGAGGAAAACCTCCAGCTCGTCCTTGTCATGCAGACAAACCGTCCTCATCGCTCACCCTCGCTTCAGATACCGCCTCTGAACTCTGCGGGCCATTCAGCCGCCAAGCGCATGAGGCCCAATTCCGGATTCCTCAAGCAGATCGATGTAGGCTACATCGATCAGGGCAGACGGCTCAATCTCAAGATTCCTCATGAGTTCGGAGGCCAGGGCCTCGCCTTCCTCAGACGACTGGCCCGAACCAAGGACGACCTCAAGCTCCAGGAACGCTCCCAACCCGTCAACCTCATCCAAGTGAATCCGCGTGTTGCCCGCCATGTAGAGCAGGCGCGTCTTGCGCACGACGCCGCGGATCCCATGGGAAGCAGAAAGGATGGCCCTGAGAGAATCGGGCTCAGCTGTTGGCGAGATGATGTAGGTTGACCGCTGCGGCCCGTGCCCATCATCTCGCTCATAGTATATGAGCTCCCCCCGGTCGGGAGCCAGGATCCGGAGCTTGAGCCGCCCGCGTTTGGAGTGGAAGAACGTGTCCTCCTGCACAATCCGCTGGGCCGGTCCGTCGCTAAGCCTGCAAACCCGCTCCTTCAGCCCCTCAAGGTCCTCGATTCTCGCCTTGATCTCAATGTTGCTTCCCATGCGCTCACTCTAGCACATCCGCATTCGGGCGAGCGCTCCGGGATACCTCCTCGCGGACGGGCGATACTGTTCTCGGGCCCCTACTATCCGCCACGCGGCAT
>JAGMDA010000782.1 GCA_023128935.1 Candidatus Eiseniibacteriota bacterium
TTCCTGCACCTGATTGGCAAAGTGGAAAGTCTCGGGCCCGGCGCGAAAGATCGGTCCCCAGTGTGGGTTGAAGGTTGCCTCCATTTCGGCCGTGAGCTTCTCGAGCGAGCTGCATACCTGCACGGAAGCCACCGATGGCACACTGAACTGCGAAACACGTCTGCTTCCATCACGCTGCGCCTGAGGCGTGGCGGCGGCCGATAACTCAGGAAGAGCGCCGTGAGTCCGACCGGAGCCAGCTAATCTCTTTTGTTTCAAGACGTTAGAACTTTTATTGCCACGACAGAGAAAACCCTTTGCATGGCGGCTTCTGTCAATTAGGATGCCTGAGTGGCGGAAAGTGGGGCGTTTCGGGAGAAAAAGGCGGAAAAAGGATAAATGCGGCTGCATGCCTCTCTCTTCGCCTGGGCATGCGCACATAGGTTAGAAGACGCGGCAGTCTCCCGGGCGCGCGCGTGCCAGAGGATGCGGACTCCACGGGATGTAAGAAGGTGCCTAGATCATGAGACTCCCGTTCCTGGGGCGATGGACCTGTGCGATTGACGGCAAGCGCCGGCTGACGCTGCCTGCCAAGATCCGGGAAATCCTCAGGATGGAGACCGAACCGCACCTGGTGATCACTGTAGGCCACAAAGGGTGCCTACTGGTTGTTCCCCACGCGAGATGGGATGAGCTGGCCCCGGAACTGCTCCGCGACACATTCCAGGGGGATGAGGAAGCGCTCAGGTTGCGCGGCACCTTCGCCCGCTACGGGAGCCTCTGCCAGTTCGACGGCAGCGGGAGAGTGACGCTGACCGACGAGCAGATGCAGGTGGCAGGACTTGAGAGAACCGCAGTGGTCTTCGGCAGCTTCAGCCGCCTGGAGATCTGGAACCCGGAGCGCTTTGAGATCGAGAACCCGCCGATCGCAGACCAGGCCGAGCACGATCAGCGGGCCGCACGGCACATGGGCGGAAATGGGGCGCAGGAGGTTCGCGAATGATGGATCTGATCAGCTTGCTGCATGAAGATAGTATTCTGCTTTGGGGGCGGGTGGCCGGGTGTTGCGGCAAGCAGGAATGCAGCCAGCTCATTCAGCTTCTCGAGAGCGTTGAGCTCCCTCCCGGGAGCCATGTGGTCCTCGACTTCAGCTGGACGGATCACATCGACTACCGGGCTGTTCCTCTGCTGATCTGCCTGGGACAGCGCATTGAGGGTCGCCTCTCATCCTTCCGGATTGCCGGCGTTTCGGACTACCTACGGCGCATCGTTGAGATCGGGGCCGCGCTGGATGGGCGCGAGTTCATGGACAGATATGTCGACGCTGGTCTTGCGCCGTCAACGGTTGTGGACGTAGAGGCGCGGGGTTTCTGCCGGGGAGATTCCAATGATCCGGTTCTGCAGGGATTGGTGGAGCCGAGTCTGAATTAGTTCTTGGTCTGTGATGGTGGAGAGAAGCGGGGGGGCATTGGGACAACAGGCAATAACACAGCTCCCTGCCTCATGTCCTCCTCGGGAACCCCCTGCTTCCCCGCCTTCCCGGTGATCGGAACAACGGGTGGTGCATAAACCTGTAATGGTGCATGAGGCTGTATCCACCCTGGTGATGGATAGTGAGGGGTGGTACGCGGACGGAACGGTCGGGGAGGGAGGACACGCCGCGGCCATACTCGATGCGCTGGGTCCTGGCGGGAGGCTATTCGGGGTTGACCGTGATCCAGCGGCATTGGCGGTCGCCGCAGAGTCACTCGCTGCTGGGGGGCACAGGGTTCAGCTGGCCCTGGGGAACTTCCGGGACCTGCCGCGTCTGCTGCCCTCGGAATGGATAGGCCAGCTCAGCGGGATCCTGCTTGATCTTGGCCTGCGTTCAGGTGCGCTCGATGATCCCAGCCGCGGCTTCGCTTTCCAGAGCGACGGTCCGTTGGACATGCGCTTCGATCCTACGTTCGGGGAGTC
>JAGMDA010000783.1 GCA_023128935.1 Candidatus Eiseniibacteriota bacterium
CGGCTGGAATCGTGCCGAAATCCTCGGTGTCATCGAGGATCGTGATGAAAGGATCATCAGCCGTCAGGGTCGCGCTGACGTCAACCGCCGGATCGACGCCCACGTTCTCCAGGGTCACTACCAGCTCCAGTGTCTCGCCGCTATCGGCGGCGCCATCCCCGTTGCCGCAGCTCTCACCGAGCTGATCATCATCCACGGTGCAGGACTCGAAAACCAGGAACGGTCCGCTGGCGGGCATGACTTGCACACTGCCGAAATGCGGCTCGTGATCATGCTTGGTGACAGTTACAAACATCGTGCCCACGGACTGTGGCGTCGGGTCCACCTCAATGACGGCTTCCCCCGCGGCGTTGGTGTACGCTGCCGCGTAGACTTCGCCGGGCATGTAGATGCAGACCAGGGCATTCTCGACCGGCACACCATTCTCGGTAACTGTTGCCGTGAATTCAGTCATGCCGATGAGAAAGACCGGCAAGTAGTCGGCCTCAAGACTGTTCGGAATTGTGGCCCACAAGTCCATGGAGGGATCGCCCATGATGTTATAGCAGTCGTAGTAGTGGTGGCTTAAACCACCGCCACCATAGTGTATGTAGACGCCGTAGAGTGCGGCGTTGGTCATGGATCCCAGGTCATAGCATTCCTGCTCCCAGAATGCCTGCCAGAGCCGCTTCTCCAGGATGTCATCCTCGTCCCAATACGTGCCGGCTGAGGCGCCCCAGAACGATGTCGCGCCCTTCTCGGGTTCAATGACCCAGGTCTCACCGTAGCACTCAGTATTGTTGTAGGTTCCGGTCACGCAGGCGTTGCTGATAACAAAGGGATACATGTCAAGGTTGTTCAGATTCCGGACATTGTTCTGATTGAAGGGGACACAACCCCAACTGGTCGTGGAACCATGTCCGGAGTAGTTGACGATCACCGTTCCATCGTTCAAGGCGTTCGTGATGTCCTGTGTGCTGCCACCGAGACGCTCGTAGATCTTGGTGTGGTTCATCTCGGGGGGGAAATAGTTCTCGATCACGTAGTTGTGCGTGCCTTCTGCCATCGCACCCATGTCATCCGAAGCAATCCATGTGGCCCAGTTGGTGAACTCGACTCCGTTCGAGAGCATGAGCTTCTCGAAATCGACAACCTTCTCGACCATCGTGTTCACGTGTGCCGTGGTTCTGGCCGGGAAGCGGCCCAGATAGACCTCGGGGAGGTAATCTCCGCCGGTGATCGTTCCGAAGTAGAGGTCGGTGGCCGTTCCCGATCCCGGACCCGTATAGTAGGGGATGAGATTCGTGTCTCCGACCAGGAGCACCCAGGTGGGAGGAACGGGCCAGGTGTTGTATGCGTCCTCAATGAAGTCCGTGATCTCTTCCTTCGTACTGCCCGTCTGCGACAGTGTGGCCACAGTCGTGTAGTAGCCCTTCTTTGTTTTCCACTCGACCAGCGGGTCTAGAGCGGACTCGAATTGATCGGCCGTAATGATGAGCAATCCGATCGGGAGAACAGGCAGATCCCGCCGGCCACCCAGGAAGCTGTGATGGTTGGCCGAAACGCAGTTGAGCAAACGGTCGAACGGCGGCGAGTAGTAGTGGTTGATCACCGCCTGTGTCCGTTCAATCTCCGCGCCGCTCATAGAGATCATCACATCGATCCGGCTGTGGCAGAGGAGACTGCCCTCCACGGGCTCATAGGCAACCGGCTTGACTTCTACAAGGGCGAGCCGGTGACCACGCAGCTCTCCGATCTCGCGAACCGACACCAGGCCCTCCGGGATGGCACTAGAGCGCAGATAGGCATCCGCATCTCGCTGGAAGGAACCGGGGTCATAGCGGTCCCGATCCTTCTCAACCGCGGGCTGTACCGGATAGAGACGCTCGCGGAGCACATGGCTGCCCATGTCGTAGACTTGACCTGCCCCTGCTACCGCCTGGGGATACAGCTCTGCCCCGCATGGGATCTCCACGATAAAGCGCACCACCGGGACCGCGGGTGATCCGATGGGCAGCGTGTGCCCGTGGCCTGGGATTTCTACATAGCTGTCTAACCCCTCGGGCGTTTGGCGGTCCTCCGCCCACATGCCCGGGACGTTTACCTGCAGGTGAAGCAGGGCAGGCGTGTCGGCGAGAACGGAGACTTCCGGTTCCCCGGGTGGGGCATCTTGATCAAAGGCGAGCCAGGCGGCCTGAGCTGGCCAGGTGGTGCAGACCGCGAGGGCGATGAATCCAAGGAGCATCATTCCTGCGAAGTGGCGCTTCATTGCCAACCTCCTGTTCTAATTCCGTCCAGCGCGAAGCCGGGACCTCAGTGAACGCAACGGGCACCCCCTCAAGGGACGGGCGGAAGGCATTGCCCAAAGGGACCGCCTTCCGCCCGCCTCTCTGACTTGAACAGCCGGATTGTAGGTGCCCCTATCTCAGAAGCACGACCGCGCGCTTGAGCATGCCTTCGTCCGTGCTCAGGCGGCAGTAGTAAAGACCGCTGGGGGCTGGGCGGCGGGCATCGTCCGCGCCCCGCCAAACAGCCGTGTGCGAGCCTGCTGGTAACATGCCATTGATCAGTGTCCGGACCAGGCGCCCGCTGGCATCGAACACCTCCAGCGTGGCCTGGCCAGTTTCGGGCAGCGCAAAGCTGATGCGCGTGTTGTTGCCGAAGGGGTTCGGGCTGCTCGGTGCCAGGGTCAGGCGCACTGGCTGGCGGACCTCCTCCCCGATGTCTGCAGATGTGCCAAGGCCGAAGATCTCGATGTCATCGATGTACCAGCCTTCGCGCACGTCGGCGCCGTCGGATCCGAAGCGGAAACGGAAGACCACATCCGCCTGCAGCTCGCCCAGCTCAAAGCGCACCGCCTGCCAATCGCTGTTGCCGGAGAAAACAGGTGTATTCTCTGGGAATGGCCCCGGGGTGCTGCCGATCCGTATGGTGTGCGTGTAATCGCCCACGGGCGTGATCTGCTCGAAGGGACCACCGTCGATAGACACTTCCACCAAGCCGCCGTCATAGGCCCGGCCAGGGTAGGAGCCGCTTTCTTCAGCATCGATCCACATCCA
>JAGMDA010000784.1 GCA_023128935.1 Candidatus Eiseniibacteriota bacterium
GGACAAATCGGGACATCGGCGGGATCGCGGCATTCCGAGCGCGCACGTGTCGGGTCTCAATCGGGAGGGGGTGGTCATGAGAGCGCTTGTCCTCGGCGGAGGAAGTGTCAAGGGAGCATTCCAGGCAGGTGCCATCGCAGAGATCTTGCGAAGCGGGTGGTACCCGGATGCCATTTATGGCGTGTCGGTTGGGGCCCTCAATGGGGCATACGTCGCGAACAAGGTCGGGGAATCGAGACTGTCCTCAGGCGCCGATATCGCAGGTGATGATGCTCGGGCGGCTTGGGAATCGATCGCAAACGACCTGGAATCCCTCTGGAGACACAAGATTACCTCGTTTGAGGTTCTCGGCAGGAAACGAGGCTGGCTGTCGTTGGCCTGGCAGATCGCCTGGTCGAACTTCGACGGGCTTCTGAAGATGGACGGCCTCAATAAACTCGTCGACCGGCAGATCGCACCGCACAATCTCCGTCGGAGCATCGTGAAGTACTATGCGTTTTCAGTGAATATCGCAAATGGCGAGCTGATCAAGGCCGGTGCCAACGATCCTGACATCTGTCAATACATCCTCGCGAGCACACGCATTCCAATCGTCATGCCGATCGAGCGAGTTGCGAACCAGCCTCTTCTCGACGGAGGCATTCGCGACGTCGCCCCGCTCAAGCACGCGATCGATGACGGCGCGAAGGAGATCATGGCCGTCCTTTGTCATCCGAAGGGTGTCTCTGGAGTCTCCTTGGAATTCGGAAAGCTGACAGAGCTTGCTAACAGACTCATGGAGATCGTCGTCCATGAGATCTTGACCAACGACATCGATCAAGCGCGAAGGGTCAACGAAGCCGTGAAGGCGGGTACCGACCAGCAGCATCGCGTCGTGAAGCTCATTGAGATTCGCCCAGAGAAATCGCTCAATATCCAGATCGAGAAGTTCACACCGGCGCAGATTGCGGAAATGTTGGAGCTGGGGAAGGCAACTGCTCAGACTGCGGTGAGCCAGTCAGGTATCTAGCGCTGAGATCAAGCTGGGGGCCCGTTCCAGTCATATGCTGCCAATGTGCCTCCAGAGCTGTTGCTTTCAGGATCGGCTTCCGGTAGACTGCGAAGGCTAATTTTCAACGCATGGGACTCATGCCCTCGAACAGCATGGGAGAAACAATGGCAGAGTGGAAGGATCAACTGGAGCAAGCTCTTGCTCCTGGAGATGCCTCGGCGTCCTGCTTGGATGCCGGGGCGCGCAGAGCAACCCGGGACATCCTCTCCGAGGCCTCCGCTTCCAACGAAACGGAGGCCTTACTACATGAACTCACCGCGAGATTCCCTGTCCGGGGCGAGGAGAAGGCGCTTCTGCCGAAGCGGGCCTACCTCCACGGGCACACACTCCTCGAGCTTCAGCGCCCGGAAGAGGCACTGCAAATCCTCCTACCGCTCTGCGAAAAGCTGGAGCAGGAGATGCTGTGGCCCAATCTTGCCCCAGTTGCCGACGAGATCCTCGAATCAGTGAGCAATGTTGATGTTGCTCGCTACTTGGCCAAGGCCGTGGAGGAGGGACAGGCTGACGCAGCTCCCGAGGGAAGCCTGCGGCGTGCTATGGAACTCTTCCCCGATGAGCACCGCCTCTGCTGGCTGGTTGCAGAGGAGGCCGAGCGAACCGGAGACGATGAGCGCGCGCTAGCCCTTTTCTCAGGGTGCCTCACTGCACTGATCGAATCAAAGAACAAGGAGCGGACAGAAGAGGTCTTCATTCGCCTGGAGGATCATGAGGATGCTGAGACCACTCGCACGCTCCTGCACGCCTGCCTGAAGCTGGCCATGACCAAGCAATGGGCCATGGCCGAATCCCATCTCGAACTATTGCTGCCGCGCATTAAGGCCTGCGAGCTGGCCCGCGAGGCTTGGGACATCTTCATCAAGCTGCTGCCAAAAGCCCCAGCCGACAGTGCCCTCCGCCGCTTCCTCATGGAGATTGCCCCTGACGCTCTCCCGGGGGTCGACGGAATACTGGATCTGCTTGCCCGCAGTGGATTGATGGACCCAAAAGTCAAGGTCCAGAAGGCCCTGAAGCAGCTGGATGAACTGCTCGAGTTCGCGCCAGGCTACCTGGTGCTCCACCACGCCTGGGGACCGGGCCGCATTCGGGCCGTTGAAGCCGGGGCACTTATCATCGACTTCAAAGACAAGCCCGGACATCGTATGTCCCTAGCGATTTCGCGGAAATCCCTGAAGGTTATCCCGCCAGACGATCTCCGCGTTCTCCGGATGGAAGACCCTGACCGGGTTCGGCAGATGGTCCGCGAGAAGCGAACGGATTTGGTCTACCTTGCCATTCGGGAACTGGGCGGCAAGGCAACGACGCAGGAACTCCGCCGGAGGCTCACGGCCGAGATCATCCCCGTATCCACCTGGAGCACCTGGTGGAAGGACGCGCGCACCGCGATGGAGGAGGACGAGCGCTTCGACTTCTCCGAGAGCTTCCGCCAGACCTATGCCATCCGCAGGAAAGGTGCACGCAACGAGGCTGATCTGATCCTGCCCAGGCTCGATAGACGACGCGGCATCCAGGCAAATCTGAATCTGCTCCGGCGATTTCTGGAGCAGCACCCGCAGCACAGCGAGCTGGCAACCAAGATGTACACACCCGTCCTCACACGCTGG
>JAGMDA010000785.1 GCA_023128935.1 Candidatus Eiseniibacteriota bacterium
TGAGAAGCGCTCAAAGAACATGGTCGCTCTGGGCGTGGTCACAGCGCATCTGGGATTCCCGGCTGAACACGGCGAGGCACTGATCAAGCGTTTCTTCACCAAGAAGTCCGCAAAGCTCGTTGAGCCCAACGTGGCTGCCTATCTTGCCGGTAGAGCCTACGTAGAGCAGCACGTCTCGAAAAAGGATTATCTCACCGTTCCGGAAATCGACGGCGAGGGCTACATGGTCATCAGCGGCAATGATGCCATCGCCTTGGGAGCACTATACGCCGGCTGCCGGTTCTTCGGCGGCTATCCGATCACGCCGGCCTCAGAGATCATGCAGCTCATGGCTGAGGAGCTGCCCAAGGTCGGTGGAACGATGTACCAAGCCGAGGACGAGATCGCCTCGCTGGCTGCCGTTCTGGGCGCTTCCTTTGCAGGCGTGCGCGCGATGACGGCCACTTCGGGTCCTGGGCTCTCCCTGATGGGGGAGCTTTTGGGGCTCTCGGGCATTGCAGAGATCCCGCTGGTACTGGTGGATGTCCAGCGCGGGGGACCGAGTACGGGCCTGCCGACCAAAACTGAGCAATCGGACCTCCTGCCCGCCCTCTACGGCGGACATGGCGAATTCCCGCGCGTCGTAATGGCCCCCATTTCCATCCGCGACTGCTTCAAGGTGATGCGCACGGCCTTCGAGGTGGCTGAGCAGTACCAGGTTCCCATCCTCGTGCTCTCTGAGCAGGGGCTCGGACACCGTCGCGCAACACTGCCTAAATCACTGCTCAAGGAAACCCCGATCGCGAAGGTCGCCCGCCCCCTGACGACCTGGGAATCGACATACAATCGCTACAAGGTCACTGACAATGGTATCTCTCCCCGAGCGCTTCCGGGCGACCCCGGCGGCACTCACATGGTCACCGGTCTTGAGCACTGGGACTTCGGGGGACCGGCACACAACCCCGCGAATCGCATTGAGATGGTCCAGAAGCGCTTCCGCAAGCTGCGCAATCTCGATCGCAGGTACGGCGGGGTTTTTGCATTCAAGGGCGAAGACGCAACACAGCACCTGCACGCTACGACCGACGAGGAGGCCGGCCGGCTTTCAGCAGCATCCGAGTCCTTCCGGGGTCAGATCGGCGTCATCGGCTGGGGCGCCACGGCTGGGGTTGTACGCGAAGCAGTCGCACGCGCCGAGAAACGTGGCATCGACGTCGCAGCGATCTTTCCCAAGATGATCTCCCCGCACAACGATCTAACGATCCGGCCCTTCATTGAGGGACATCACACGATCATTGTGGTCGAGGAAAACTTCATTGGACAGTACGCCCGTTTCCTCCAGCGCTACTACGACTTTGAACCTGTGCGACTGAACAAATACGACGGACTTCCATTCACGCCAGAACAGGTGCTGCGGAAGATCGAGGAGGTGGCAAGCCATGCCTAGCTCAACCGACAAGGCCGCGCCCAGTGACTTCAAGGGACGGATCAAGCCCATCTGGTGTCCCGGATGCGGCAACTTCGCAGTGCTCAGCTCACTCACACGCGCACTCGCGGATCTGAACATCGATCCCGACAATCTGGCGATTGTGTCAGGCATCGGATGCTCCAGCCGCATGCCCGGATTCATCAAATGCTATGGCTACCATGGCGCGCACGGACGCGCGCTCCCGTCAGCCATCGGAATCAAGGCAGGCAATCCGCGGCTGACCGTGCTCGCGGTCGGCGGAGACGGTGACGGACTCTCGATCGGCATTGGACACTTCCCGCATGCTGCGCGACGAAACGTCAACATCACCTATCTCCTACTAGACAATCGCATCTACGGATTGACCAAGGGGCAGACCTCCCCGACA
>JAGMDA010000786.1 GCA_023128935.1 Candidatus Eiseniibacteriota bacterium
CTCGCCACCAGCCGACGTCCATGCCAATCCAGTGGCTACGCCAACGCGCGAGGAGCGTTCGAAGGTGAGGTCCTCATGCCTGGTGGGACCCAATAGGTCCTTGAGCTTCTCGGGCGTGATGGTGATACCAAGTGGTTTTCTGCCCAGCCGCTGCCCCAGCGCTTTGCCCAGCGCTCTATCTTTGCCTCCGGCCTTGACCTTCGCCACGCGTCGGCAGATGCGGGCAATCTCGCGCTCCAGGTTGCGCACCCCTGCCTCGCGCGTATAGGCGCGCACCATATGAGCCAGTGTGGCCTCCGGAAGATCCAGGTCTTCCTCAACCAGTCCGTTGGACTTGCGCTGGCGCGGCAGGAGGAACCGGCGGGCGATCTGGATCTTCTCATTCTCCAAATAGCCCGGGATGCGGATCACTTCCATCCGGTCCCGCAGTGGCGCGGGGATATTGTCCAAGAGGTTGGCCGTTGTGATGAAGAGCACCTTGGAAAGGTCGTAATCAACCTGAAGATAGTGGTCGTTGAAGGCGCAGTTCTGCTCCGGATCGAGAACTTCGAGCAGCGCCGCCGCCGGATCCCCCCGATGATCGCTGCCCAGCTTGTCGACCTCATCGAGCAGGATCACGGGATTGATCGACCCGGCCCTGCGCATGGCCTGGATGATCCGCCCGGGCATGCTACCGATATAGGTGCGCCGGTGCCCGCGGATCTCGGATTCGTCCCGCATACCGCCCAGGCTCATCCGTACAAAGCGCCGCCCAATTGCCCGGGCGATGCTCTGCCCGAGGGAAGTCTTACCCACCCCTGGGGGGCCGGTAAGGCAGAGGATGGGGCCGCGGACCTCGCGGGAGAGCTTAATGACCGCGATCAACTCGATGATGCGTTCCTTGACCTTGCGCAACCCAAAGTGGTCCTCGTCCAGGATCTTCTCAACCTTGGCCAGATCGGTGCGGTCACGCGTTCTCTGGCGCCACGGAATCTGGGTTAGGGTTTCCAGATAGCTGCGACAGACCGTGGCCTCAGGGGACATGAGGGCCATCTTGCCCAGCCGCTCCAGCTCTCGGAAGGCTTTTTCCTCTGCTGTCTTCGGCATACCGGCGGCCTCGATAGCCTGCGCAATCTCATCCAGTTCGTCAGAGAAATCTCCCAGGTGCATAAGCGATTCCCCGCGCGAATGCGCCCGGCCTCCGGAGATCAGATCGTCCCCCATGGCCTCTGAATCCAAGTCCCTAGCAGTCCGGCGCCTGCTCTGCCCCTGCCCTTGCAGCACCTGCAGCCGCTCTGCCAGCAGCGTCCGCAACTGACGCAACCGCTCAAGGACAGAGCACTCCTCAAGAATCCGCTGCCTCACTTCCACACCGGCCTGCACATTGGCCGCGACTTTCCAGGAGAGTGCCGTGGGATCCGCCACACCGCGCACCGCAACGCCCACTTCCGGCACCAGGCGCCGGTCCAGTTCGACGCATCGACTGAAATCCCGCTTGACGGAAACCATCAGCTGGCGGCACAGATCCTCCGGAGAGGTTTCATCGG